>CAZCIU010000008.1:0-58587 GCA_964498765.1 uncultured Paludibacter sp.
GTGCCAACCAACGTACTCACGTAGTCAATCGGCGTTTGACTATTTACGAATGTAATGCATGCGAAAAGTGTAAAAAGGAAGAAAATTATGCGTTTCATGGTTATTTTTTGTTTTTGAAATGGATAGAATTGTAAAAATACAAAAAAAGGATATTGTTTCCAATATCCTTTCATTTTTTATCATTTTATAATGTATTACAGTTCTAAATCTACGTCGTGAAGTTCTTTCCAAGGAAGCCCTTGTTTGTTTAGTTGCTCCATAAACGGATCTGGATTGAATTGCTCCACGTTGAAAACGCCCGGCTTGCTCCATTCGCCTTGCAAGAACATCATCGCGCCAATCATTGCTGGAACGCCTGTAGTGTAGCTTACGGCCTGAGTTCCGGTTTCTTTGTAGGCAGCTTCGTGACTGCAATTATTGTAAATATAGTACGTTTTTACATTTCCGTTCTTAAAACCTTTGATGCGGCAACCGATCGACGTTTTTCCTTTGTAATTTTCACCTAAATCGCCCGGATTAGGTAAAACTGCTTTCAAAAACTGAATTGGAACAATCTTACATCCATTATAATCCACCTCATCGATGCGAGCCATTCCGATGTTTTGAATCACACGTAAGTGAGTTAGATACTCCTGTCCGAATGTCATCCAGAAACGTGCGCGCTTGATTGTTGGGAAATTTTTCACCAATGATTCCAGCTCCTCGTGGTAAATCAAATACGATTCCTTCGCTCCAATTTCAGGATAATTCAATGGTTTATGAATAGCATGTGGCTCGGTTTCAACCCATTTGCCATTTTCCCAATATTTCCCTTTTTGGGTCACTTCGCGGATATTGATTTCCGGATTGAAGTTCGTAGCAAAAGGTTTTCCATGATCACCTGCATTACAATCCACGATGTCCAAGTATTGGATTTCATCGAAATGATGCTTTGCTGCGTGAGCCGTAAAAACGCTGGTTACGCCCGGGTCAAATCCACAACCAAGAATAGCAGTAAGTCCTGCTTTTTTAAACTTATCGTGATATGCCCATTGCCAGCTATATTCATATTTGGCTTCGTCTTTTGGCTCATAATTAGCTGTATCCAGGTAGTTTACTCCCGCTTCAAGACACGCATCCATAATGGTCAGATCTTGATAAGGCAAAGCTACATTGATAACCAACTCCGGTTTGAAATCATTGAACAATGCAACCAAATCAGCCACATTATCAGCATCAACCTGAGCTGTTTTTATATCAAAATTATACCGTTTTTTTACGTCAGCAGCAATTACATCGCACTTCGACTTAGTACGACTTGCCAGCAAAACTTCTGAAAAAACGTCCGGATTTTGAGCTATTTTATGAAGAACTACCGTTCCTACACCACCTGCTCCAATTACTACTACTTTTCCCATTGATTATAATATTGTTAATATCAAGTATATTTTTCTTGTAAAATTAATAAACAAAAGTAAATCATTAAATGCTAAATGCCAAATTTTTTTTCATTGATTTTATAGATAGCTCAATAAAAATCTTATTCTCAAGACATTCTGCCTTTATAATCTTCGTATCCAAAACTGCGGATAAGCTTAAACTCATTTTCCTTTGTCCAAATGCCGATTGAAGGATGCGAAACGCCGTTGAACATGGTTGTTTTCACCATTGTATAATGAATCATATCTTCGAAAATCACTTTGTCGCCCACTTTTAACTCCTCGTCAAACGACCAATCCCCAAAAAAATCACCCGACAAACAGCTATTTCCGCCCATTCGGTACGTTGGTTTTCCGGCTTCGGCGTCAGTTGCACCGGTAATTTTCGGTTTGTAGGGCATTTCAAGGCAGTCCGGCATGTGACACGAAAATGAAACATCGAGCATGGCAGTTTTAATGCCTTTGTTTTCCACCACATCCAAAACTGTCGAGAGCAAAACGCCTGTTTGCCAAGCAAATGCGCTTCCCGGTTCCAGAATAATATGAAGATGCGGATATTTTGCTTTGAAATTTTTCAAAACAGAAATCAAATGCTCAACATCGTAATCTTTGTGCGTCATCAAATGCCCGCCACCCAAATTCAGCCATTTTACCTGAGGAAGGTATTTATCAAACTTCGTTTCAACTACTTTAAGCAAATTCTCCAAATCATACGAATTATTTTCACAAAGTGTGTGAATATGAAGTCCTTCGATGCCTTCGGGTAGTTTTTCTCCCAGCAAATCAACCACAACTCCCAAACGAGACCCCGGCAAACTTGGATTGTACAAATCCGTTTCAACTACTGAAAATTCGGGATTAATACGAAGTCCGCAAGAAATGTTTTTTCCGATAGTTTGCGGATAAAATTTCTCAAACTGTGACAATGAATTAAAGCTGATATGGCTGCTCAAACTCATAATTTCTGGAAATTCAGCTTCGGAATAAGCCGGTCCGTAAGTATGTGCAGGACTTCCCATTTCCTCAAATGCCAAACGCGCTTCAGCAAGCGAACTCGCCGTGCTGCACCGAATATATTCTCTCACAATCGGGAAAACAGACCACATGGCAAACGCCTTAAATGCCAGAATTATCTCCACCTCAGCACGGTCAGCAACCGATTTAATCAACTCCAAATTTCGACGAAAAGCTCTCTCGTCGAGGATATAGCAAGGCGATGGAATGTTTGAATAGTTCACGTTAGTTTGAAAGTTATTGGTTATTGGTTATTGGTTATTTGTTATTAAGTTATAAAGTTGTGTGAATAGATTGTTTCTTCGTGCTTCGTGCTTCGTGCTTCAAGCTTCGTGCTTCAAGCTTCTTTCTCTATTTTCCTAAAACTTTATTGTATTTCTTATCGTCTTTCAGTAAATCCAGTGCAACTTTCAGTTCTTTATCGTCTTTGAGCATGTACTGAACTTGTCCTTTTTGAAAATAATATCGTTGCATGATTTCTACACTTAGCAGCTCTTCTATTTCCTTTCTGCTATCGCGAATATTTTGCTCCACATTTGGAATAAGTTTCGCTTTTAAAGCATTAAATTCTGCTTTTGCCGACTCATCAAAACCTTCATATTCTGCCACTTCGAGCAATTGATTATAATAGGTTTCGGTTTGCGTGGTATAAGTAAATTTCTTTTCGTTCAACAAATAATCAACGAACTCTTCAAATTCCGCATCGGTCAATTTGAAATTTTCAGGTGATGCAATCTTCTTGTTTTTCTGATAATAACGCGTTGCAAAATCAAAAAAATGATTTTGAGCAAAAATATAGTAAGCAATATTCAGTTTTCTGGAATCAGTTGTAAGCGTATCAGGCAGTACACCTCCGCCATCATACACGGTACGTCCATTGGTGGTTTTGAAAGCGGTAACCAAGCTATCCGGCACGCGACCAACGCTTCCATCTTCATTTCTGTGACTGTAATCCAAAGCCTGCACGCAGCGACCGCTTGGTGTGTAATATTTTGCCAGCGTAATTTTCACATGACCACCAAAACCGACCGGACGAATGCTTTGCACCAGTCCTTTTCCGAATGTGCGCTCACCAACAACAACGCCTCTATCCAAATCCTGCATGGCTCCTGCTAAAATTTCGGAAGCCGATGCTGAACCACGATTTACCATTACGGCAACTTTCATATCCGGAAAAATTGGATCGGATGGCGTGCGATAGGTTCGGTCGGATTCTCTTGAGCGTCCTTTTGTAGAAACTATCGGCGTTCCTTTTGGTACGAAATATCCCATAATCGCCACCGCTTCATCCACAATTCCACCTGTATTGCTGCGAATATCGATTACCAGCGACTTGATGCCAGAAGTTTCAACCATTTCAGTTACGGCAGATTTTAGCTCAATTGCTGCTTTGTCCGTAAAGTCGCTGAGCATCACGTAACCAATATTATTCTCCAGAACCGTATGATAAACAATCGGGTTAAACTGTATATTTTCACGCAAAAACTTTTTGGTAATCGGTTTTTTCTCGTTCAATCGGTCAATTTTAATGACGATTTGCGTTCCGTTTTTACCCTTCAGCATTTCGCTGACCTGCGAAGTTGTTTTGCCTTTGGCACTAACGCCGTCCACTTCCAGAATTACATCTCCCGCTCGCAAATCGTTTTTCTGTGCAGGCATACCTTCATAAGGCTCAGAAATAATTACATTTCCGTCTTTTTGCATAATCAGCGCACCAATTCCCGCATATTCTCCTGTGGTCATCATTTTGATTTCGTCATTCATCTCCTCCGGCATGTAAATCGTGTACGGATCAAGCGATGAAAGCATGCTGTTTATGCCCGTTCCAACCAGTTTGTCGTAGTTTAGCGTATCCACATAATACGTATTTAACTCACGTAAAATACTGTTAAAAACGCTAAGATTTTTATTGATGCTGAAATATTTTTCTTCTTTGGGCTGGGCGTTTAAGGAAACTCCAAAAAATACAACAAGGAAAAATGATAATACTATTTTTTTCATATAACTTTGACAATTCTAATGTATAATTCCCGCACAACTACTTTACCAATCAACTATTTAACTAAATTGACTTTTCACTAAATTTTCACTCCCGGCGGCAAAAATTCGTTAATATCTCTGCCATATCTTATCAAATCACGTACCACAGTTGATGAAATAAATGAATATTCTGTTTCGGTGAAAAGCAGCACTGTTTCCAAGCCATTCAACTGCCTGTTTGCATTGGCAATGGTATGTTCGTATTCAAAATCGGCTACAGTTCTAAGTCCGCGTAGGATGTATTTTGCACCCACTTTTTCAGCAAAATCAACTGTTAGGCTGTCGTAAGTCTGGACAGAAATTCGCGGTTCGCCTTGGAATGCTTGCTGCACAATTTCAATACGCTTCTCAACATCAAAATGAGTTTTCTTGGACTGATTCACTCCAATTCCAATCACAATTTCATCAAAAAGCTCCAATCCACGCATCACAATGCTGTAATGCCCAATGGTAAACGGATCAAAAGTTCCGGGAAATATAGCTCGTTTCATGATTCTCCAAATTTCAGACTTCTGAAAATCCGAAGTCTATTTAAGACTACAAAGATACGGTTTTTTTTAACGAATAAGATTTTGAGCGGAGTTGTTTTAGTTTTTTAAAGGTTGGGGAAAATATGTTACAAAAGTTTTTATTTGAAAAATTGGATTGCAAGTAAAAAACTTTTGAATTGGCAAAAAAATAGATCAATATGCCAAAAACCATAATAATTTAAAATGCTTCCGTAAGAACGCTTGGAAAGGCTGACGGTTTGAGTAAAATTCAAATAGTGGTGTGTATTAGGTAAGACTTTTTTAACAAGCTCTTTATAAATTTCTACACTCCCTCTCCCATTTGCTCATTCCCTCAAAAAACACTAATTTTGCAGTCCTAAAAAAGCGCAAATGCAAGAACATTTACAAGACAAAGTATTTAAGTTGATTTCGGAAACTGCGGATGAAATGGGTTTGGAGACCTATGTAATCGGTGGTTTTGTGCGTGATTTGTATTTGCATCGTCCTTCGAAAGATATTGATATAGTTACTGTTGGCAGTGGAATTGCGCTTGCTGAACTGGTGCATAAGAAACTGGGGAGAAAATCCAAAGTCAACGTTTTCAAAACTTACGGCACCGCTCAGATCAAAGTAGATGACTGGGAAGTGGAATTTGTAGGTGCGCGAAAAGAATCGTATCGTCAGGATTCGCGTAATCCGATTGTGGAAGATGGCACTCTGGAAGACGACCAAAACCGACGCGATTTTACAATTAATGCTTTGGCACTTTGCTTGAATAAAGACCGCTACGGAGAATTAGTTGATCCATTCAATGGCTTGACCGACCTCAAAAATTTCGTTATTCGCACACCGCTCAATCCGGATATTACATTTTCTGACGATCCGCTGAGAATGATGCGCGGAATTCGTTTTGCTTCGCAATTGCGATTTTTTCTGGAAGAGCGAACTTTTGACGCCATTGCTCGCAACAAAGACCGAATAAAAATCATTACCAAAGAGCGAATTGCTGACGAATTGAATAAAATCGTCCTTTCTCCAAAGCCTTCCGTTGGATTTATTTTATTGGAAAAAACAGGCTTATTACAACTGATTTTCCCCGAACTTTTGGCCTTGAAAGGTGCCGAGACCAAAGACGGCGTAGGACATAAAGATAATTTTTATCACACACTGGCGGTGCTTGACGAGCTTGCCACCAAAACGGACAATCTTTGGTTGCGCTGGTCTGCCCTACTCCACGACATTGGCAAACCGCGGTCCAAAAAATTTGACCCAAAACTCGGCTGGACATTCCACAATCATAATTTCATTGGTGAAAAGATGATTCCCGGCATTTTCAAAAACATGAAATTGCCGATGAATGAAAAGATGAAATACGTTCAGAAAATGGTTGGGCTGCACATGCGTCCAATAGTGCTGAGCGAAGACGAAGTAAGCGATTCGGCTGTACGTCGATTGCTTTTTGAAGCCGGCGATGATATTGATGATTTGATGTTGCTTTGCAATGCGGATATTACTTCCAAAAATCCGGAAAAAGTACATCGTTATCGTCAAAATTTCCAGTTGGTAAGGCAAAAATTAATTGATATTGAAGAAAAAGACCGCATTCGGAATTTTCAGCCGCCGGTTGAGGGCAAAGAAATTATGGCAACTTTCAATCTGCCTGAATGCCGGGAAGTAGGCGAAATAAAAACCAAAATTAAAGATGCCATTTTGGATGGAATTATCCCCAATGAATACGAAGCTGCGCGAGATTATATGTTGAAAATCGGCAAAGACATGGGACTAAAAAAAGTAGAAGCGAATTAATTTCACTTCTACTTTTTTCATTTATCTACTTGCTGTTTCTCAGATTTCCAACAATGCCTTTTCTCCATTGCTACTTCCGAACAGCATATCTGTCGGATTTTCAAGCAGTTGCTTTACTCTCACCAAAAATCCAACCGACTCTCGACCATCCACAATTCGGTGATCATAAGACAATGCCACATACATCATTGGACGTGCAACTATCTGTCCATCAATCACAACTGGTCTTTCAATAATATTGTGCATTCCCAGAATGGCCGATTGAGGTGGATTGATGATTGGCGTGGACATCATCGATCCAAAAACGCCGCCGTTTGTCACGGTGAAAGTTCCTCCGGTCATTTCCGGAATTGAAAGTTTGCCCAAACGCGCTTTTTCAGCCACTTCGGCAATCGCTTTTTCTATTTCAGCCAATCCCATGCTTTCCACATTTCGGATTACTGGCACCATCAGACCTTTAGGAGTACTCACCGCCACAGAAATATCAGCATAATCAAATGACGTCATATTTTCGCCATCAATCATGGCATTTACGCTTGGATATTCCGTCAAAGCTATCGCGCAAGCTTTCATGAAAAAAGACATCATTCCTAGTTTTATTCCGTGTTTTGCCACAAATTTTTCCTGATGTTTTTTCCTCAAATCCATTATCGGCTTCATATTCACTTCGTTGAAAGTGGTGAGCATGGCAGTCTCATTCTTAACAGAAACCAATCGCTCACTCAATTTTCGGCGAAGATTACTCATTCGTTCGGTTTTCGAATCACGACTAATCGGCTTTTTCATTCCAACAGCTGCACTTACACCTGATTCGGAAAGAATGGCTTCCACATCCGAGCTTTTCAATCTGCGTAAACCTTTTATCACATCTTCCAGCGATAAATCATTATCCTCCATCACTTTTTTGGCCAATGGAGTCAGTTTTACATTTTCAAGCTCGGAAGAATCTGCTTTCACTTCTTCTTTTTTGGCTTCTGCCTTCACTTCCACTTTTTCAGGAGCTTTTGTCTCTTCTTTCACTTCCGCTTTTTTCTCCTGAGCCGGTTCTGCAGCTGCTTCGGGTTGCACAGACGTATCAATTGTACACGCCACAGCGCCAACATCCAGCGTATCGCCTTCTTTTGCGTTGAAAGTGATTTTTCCGCCTTCATCCGCCACCAAAGTGAGCGTAGCTTTTTCTGATTCAAGTTCAGCTATTTCAGTGTCTTTTCTCACAACAGCACCATCCGCCACGAGCCATTTGTACAGCTCCACCTGTGAAATCGATTCTCCCGGACTGGGAACTTTTATTTCTATTACTGACATTGTCTTTAATATTTTATTTAGTATTTTTCTTTTTATTATATTGAAATTCAAAGCCTTATTTCATAGCTTCCTGAATAATTTTGGCTTGATTGATTTTGTGCATCGCGGTAAGACCTTCGGCCGTAACTCCGCTCGATGGACGAGAAATAAATTTCAAATCGCAGTTGTTCAATTGCAAGCGCACAAAAGTCGCAGCTCCCATATTCAGCGGCTCGTCCTGTATCCAAACTAATTCGGCGTCTTTATTATACGATTTTATAATTTCGTCCAACTGTTTTTGTGGAAATGGATAAAGTTGCTCGATGCGCACAATAGCAATGTGATCAGCTTTTTTCTCTTTTCTGGCTGCCGCCAATTCGTAGTAAATTTTACCTGAACAAAGGAGAATTTTCGTCACTTTCGAACGGTTTTGCACGTCTTTATCATCAATTATTTCCTGGAAATGCCCTTCGGTGAAATCCGCCAAAGTAGAAACGCATTCAGGATGTCTGAGCAAACTTTTCGGTGTAAAACAAACCAAAGGCACACGAATATCACGATGCAACTGACGACGAAGTGCGTGAAAATGATTGGCCGGAGTGGACGATTTCACGATTTGCATGTTGTAATTGGCACACAAATTTAAGAATCGCTCCATGCGGCCACTCGAGTGTTCTGCGCCTTGTCCTTCGTAGCCGTGCGGCAAGTAAAGCACCAAACCTGATTTCACGCCCCATTTTTCCATGGCAGACGAAATATACTGATCCACAATTACTTGTCCCACATTGAAGAAATCACCAAACTGCGCTTCCCAAATCGTCAATCCATCTGGATGAGCCAGTGAGTATCCGTATTCAAATCCTAAAATTCCGTATTCATTCAGCGGAGAATTAAACACGCGAACTGGCGCAAATTCACCTCCAAGATTTTTTAGCGGGAAATATTTTTCCTCACCATCCACCGTGATAATTTCCGCATGACGGTGCGAGAATGTACCACGCTCCGAATCCTGACCGCTCAGTCGAACAGCAAAGTTTTCCTTTGCTAGCGACGCGTAAGCCATCAGTTCGCCCATTGCCCAGTCGTACGAATCGGATTCAATCATCGCCGCACGCTGATCAAAAAGTCGAACTGTTTTATTGTAAAAATTCTTGCCTTCGGGTAATTTAGTGATATTTCTTGCCAGTTCCAGGAACATTTTTTTGGAAATTTTAGTTTCCGTCACTGTTTCAAAATCCTGCGGTAGCGGCAAGCGAATGTTTTTATATTTATCTTCAAAAAATGGCTGAATGGATAAAGTCGGACTTTCAATGGCAATTTCGTGGTTTTTCTCCATCAATTGATGAAATTCTTCCACTTTTGCATCGTAAACTTCCTTACGAATATCGCCTTGATTGATTAGTTTTTCGGCATAAAGTTCACGTGGATTTTTATGCTTCGCAATGATGTCGTAAAGTTTTGGTTGCGTAAAACGTGGCTCATCACCTTCGTTATGACCGTATTTTCTGTATGAAAGTAAGTCGATAAATACATCAATACCGAATTTCTGGCGGAATTCAAGTGCCAATTCTGCGACATAAACCATCGCTTCCACATCATCACCATTCACGTGAAAAACAGGCGATTGCGTCACTTTAGCAATATCTGTACAGTAGGTACTTGAGCGTGCTTGCGTGTAATTTGTAGTAAATCCAACCTGATTATTGATAACAATATGAATGGTTCCGCCTGTTTTATAGCCTTCCAGTTTGGAAAACTGAATGGTTTCATACACCACCCCTTGCCCGGCAATGGCAGCATCACCGTGAATTAAAATCGGCAAAACCTGATTGTACTGCATATCGTGATCATGCACGAGTTTGGCTTTCGCAATTCCTTCCACAAGCGGCGCTACGGTTTCCAAGTGCGATGGATTTGGCACGAGGCTGATAGAGATTTTTCGTCCTTTATAATCAAATGTATTATTGTAACCCAAGTGATATTTCACATCGCCGTACATAATGCCTTCGTTGTAATTTTCGGCCGTAAATCCGCGGAACATTTCCCAATACGGTTTTTTCATGATATTGGTCAGTACGTTCAGCCTTCCTCTGTGCGCCATTCCTATCACAATATCATTCACATCAAATTCGCCGCCGTGATTGATAATAGCATCCAATGCCGGAATTATTGCTTCTGAACCTTCCAATGAAAACCGCTTTTGCCCAACGTATTTTCTGTGCATATAATCCTCAAAACCGGAAGCTTCAATTAAGCTATCCAAGATTAAATGCTTGTCTTCCAATGAAAACTCCTCCCGATTTCGGCTACCTTCCATTTTTTCCTGAAGCCAGCGTACAATCTCCGGTTTGGTCATGTAGCGATACTCCACTCCGATGGATTTACAGTAAGTTTCATCCAAATGAGCTACAATTTCACGTAGCGTAGCACGTCCGATGCCGATTTCTTTTCCGGCTTCAAACTCCAGGTCGAGGTCACTTTCTGATAAGCCAAAATTGGTAATTTCCAACGTTGGAGTATAACTTCTGCGCGAACGAACAGGATTGGTTTTGGTGAATAAATGCCCTCTGCGACGGTATCCGGTAATTAAATTCATTACGGCAATTTCCTTGTTGGAAACTACAGCATCGACTTTTCCATCCTGAGGTTTTACTGAAAAATGTTTGGTAGCCAATTCAAATCCTTGAAAGAAAAAACGAAAGCTTTCATCTACACTTTCGGGATTTTCCTGGAATTGCTTGTAAAGTGCTTCTATGGCACCAATTTCCATTAAATTTAAATCTTTATTGGTATTCATTGGTTAATTTTTGAATTATCTTAAATCAAACGTAAAGATGAAGAATTTGTTCAAAACTTGCAACTATTTTGAAATAAAATGTCTGATTGACAAAGACTATCGAGAAATAAGATAAAATTTACCCGAAAATATTTTGCTTAAATTATTTAATTACCTATCTTTGCACCCACAAAATTTGAAATAATGGCGAGATAGCTCAGTTGGTTAGAGCGCATGATTCATAATCATGAGGTCGGGGGATCATGCCCCCCTCTCGCTACAAGAAATTTAAGCAGTTACAAAACAGAAAAATGTAACTGCTTTTTATTTTTCACACAATTCGCACACACAAAATTACCTTTTCAAAACATTCCAGTTGACGCCAAACTCAAAATCTCAAGAATAATTTTCCACAACATTTTACAAGCCTTCAGCGTTATTTACATCATTACTTCAAATAAAAACTTCAAATGATATACATTGTAAATAAATCCACAAAACCCGATTACAACATCGCTCTGGAAGAATATTGCTTCAAAAAATTACTGCATCAGGATAAGATTTTTATTCTTTGGATCAATGAACCCGCGATAATTGTAGGTAAGCATCAAAACACCATCGAAGAAATAAATTCTGACTATGTACAGAAAAATGGCATTCACGTAGTTCGCAGAATTTCAGGCGGTGGTGCCGTGTATCACGACTTGAATAATCTGAATTACACCATCATTTCCAACGAAAACAAAGGTTCGGAATTTGACTTCAAAACTTTTTCACAACCTGTAATGGACACATTGGCTGATTTGGGTGTAAAAGCAGAATTTACCGGACGAAACGACATCGTAATTGATGGAAAGAAAATCTGCGGTAACGCACAAGCTTATATCAATGGACGTGTAATGCACCACGGTTGTTTGCTTTTTAATACCGATTTGAGTGTACTTTCGCATGCTTTGGAAGCTCCGAAAGATAAAATCGTATCCAAATCTACAAAGTCTGTTCGTAGTGTGGTGGATAATATTTTGCCGAATTTACCTGAAAAAATATCGGTGGGTGAATTTGCCGAAAAACTATTGGCACAAATGAAAGCCGAATTTCCTGAAATGACTGAATATCATTTCACGAAGCAAGAACTGGAAGAAATTGAGCAATTACGTGCCTCAAGATTTGCCACCTGGGATTGGAATTACGGGAATTCGCCTAAATTTGACATCGAACGAAATTCACGTTTCCCAGCCGGGAAAATTCAGGTTTTTGCCAATGTAGCTATGCTGACCATCAAAGAAATTCGATTTTACGGCACTTTCTTTGGCAATAACGCTAATCTTTCTGAAATTGAAAGTGAGTTGGTAGGCGTAAAATACACCAAAGAAGCTGTTCGCGAAGCTCTGTCAAAATTAGATTTCAACAATTGGTTTGCCGGATTTACGCTCGACGAGCTAACCGAAGCGGTGGTAGGATAAAAAACAAAGAAAGCCAGAGTTTCTAAACTTTGGCTTCTTTCTATCCGTTTACTTGCTGACTATTTCGGCGAATTCACAACTCCCGCTCCATCTACCATCGATTTCCCTTTTTCAGAAATAACCTTCAACGAAACATTAAAATCATCCCAATCAACTCCTTTTACCAAAACAGTCCCGGAAACGCTATCTGTTTTTGCAACAGCGAAACCTTTATCCGGAAAGTCTTGGGCGTTAAATATCGGGTCGAAACCTAAGCCGATTTCAGGATCATTTTTGGCAGCATTATCCATTAATTCCTTGTAGGACTTTTTGAAATTGTCGGATAACAACGAATGATTTTGGATCCATTCCTGCGTATTGCTACTATCAGTCAAATTGCTTTGATAGGCAACATATTCATTGATAAATTGCAAAGCTACATTGAAATCGGGAATAGCAACTTTATCAATAGTTGCGCTCGCTTCATTCTTATTGGTTTCTTTATTAGAATTGCAAGCCACAAAAAGTGCGATAATGGCTATAAATAAGATTTTCTTCATCTTTACTTCAAATAATCCTCCGTCAACGCCACCCAATACGTAGCACCGTAGCTGAGCATATCCTGGTTGAAAACGTATTTGGGGTGATGCACCATAAAAGTGTCGCCGTTGCCAATCATACAGTACGTGCCCACTTTCTTTTGCAGCATAAAGGCGAAATCTTCGCTTCCCATATACGGATGCATTCCGTACACGGCGTTCTCTTCGCCGAAGGCTTCCTGTGCCACTTTGTAAGCCCATTGCGTGTTTTCGGGCGTGTTCACGAGAACGGCTCCTGCCACGCCTTCGCGAATTTCGTAACCGCAATTAAAGGCTTCTGCTTGTGCTTTGGTGATACTGCGAACTTTGTCAAGCACCATCGTACGAAGATCGGGCTCCATATTTCGTATGCTCAATCGCAAAATGGCTTTCTGCGGAACGGCATTTCCGGCAATTCCCGATTGGAACGCGCCCACGTTTACCACCGAATTTTTCCACGGCGATACGTTGCGGCTCACGATGGTTTGCAGTGCCATCACCAGCGATGCGCCGCACACCAGCGGGTCGATGCTCAATTCGGGCATAGAGCCGTGCGAACCTTTTCCGGTCAGTTCAATTTCCCAGTTATCCACGGCAGCCATCGTTTCGCCTTCGCGGAAATGGAATTTACCTAACGGCAAGCCGGGCATATTGTGCATTCCGTACACGGCATCCACGGGGAAACGCTCGAAAAGTCCGTCGGCAACCATTGCCGGTGCGCCTTCCATCGTCTCTTCGCCGGGTTGGAAAATCAAGCGAACCGTGCCGTTGAAGTTTTTGGTGTCTGCCAGATATTTGGCTGCACCAAGCAGCATCGTGCTGTGGGCATCGTGTCCGCAAAGGTGCGACAAGCCTTCTACCGTGCTTTTGTACGCCAAATCGTTGTCTTCGATAATGGGCAGTGCGTCAAAATCGGCACGCATCCCGATGGCTTTCGTGCCGTTGCCAACGGTCATAGATGCCACCAATCCCGTTCCGCCAACGCCTTCCGCCACGTCGTATCCCCACGATTTCAGTTTCTCGGCAAGGAAAGCGGCCGTTTTGTGGGTATCCATATTCAATTCGGGGTTCGCGTGCAAATGATCCATCCACGCTTTCATTTCGGGTTGAAGTTTAGAAACTTCGTTAATTAATTTTGTGTTCATATTGTTAGTGTTAGTTGATACTTGCTTTCAGAGAGAAAAAATAACGTCTATCGGCTTGGCGTTCGGTGGGGGATGTTGTTCGTACAGCCCGAACTACAGCCGAATAGAATTGCTGACGCTGAATTTAAGAACTATAGCTCAATGTTGAACGTCGTGCTGGAACTAATGCTTAACAGCGATTTTTAGCCGATGGTTAACTCGTCGTACCCCACTGACGCCAAACTGCTGTTGTATGCAGGCTTATTAGCAACATTCGGGTTTGTCGTCCAACTCTTAAGCGATTGCACAAATCGTTTTGTCAAGTCATCTGGCTGGTCAGCTAAATACGATGCAACGTCGTTGAATGAAATAATGTTGTCAGCGTTATCGGTATTTACAGGCTGAATGTAAACAACACATATTTCATAGTCTTTGCTTGTGTTGGTACATACACCAGTGTCCATAAGCAGCCAACCAATTTTTGAGAGCAGCGAAATCAAATTGTTGTACTTCGTCTTTTGGGCAGTCGCACCATAAATTTTGATGATACCGTCCATTAGTTTTGTCACATTGATTTCTCTTGCCTTATCTAAATACCAATCTTGTTTATCACGACGTGAAGTTTGGTCTGTTTTGAGTTCAATGAAGTAAACTCGTTTTGCTTGCTCGCAAACTGCTACATAGTCAATTTTAAAAGACTTGTTCAGATCTGGCAACTTTTCAGAAATGTCGCCAACTCTCACTGGAAATTCTGGAACAATGAAGTCTATTGTGTCGCCGAATTTTGACTTGATTATCTTGTCAAGGTAGATTGCGAAGAAAATGTCCGCTCTTCTTTCAAGCTGATAAGCTGGTAAATTTCGCCAATCGTCAAGCAGCGAAAAAAGTCGGTCAATTAGAACCTTTGAGTTTAGTGCTGTGTCCATAAAGTTTGCATACAACGTCTAATTTACGTAATTCCGTAAAACCACCCAAATCAGCCGTATTTGTAAATATTTTTATTATTTTTTTGTAATAAGTTCTGTTCCAGCAGCTACCTATCAGGACAGAACGCAAATTCCTATTTTTTCCCTTTCGGAATGGTAACCACAATACTGATTATCGCCAGAACAATCATCAACAGATTAACGGCAAGGGCAATTGTAGCAGCTTCGCGCACTACCACGTTGTCTTGTCGGCCTACAAATGTGATAACGCCTTCCATCCACGTGATGTTTTCACCCACTTTCAGCGCGGCGAAAACTCCGGCGGAAATGGCTACGCCAAAAGCAGCTCCGAGCGACGATGCCATTTTGTAAATTCCGGCACCTGTTCCGGCTTGACTGTCAGGAAGATTTGACATGGCCGCATCGGTAGCTGGCGTGGCGAAAAACGCCAGTCCCAAGCCGAAAAGCGAATAGGCAATCACAGCCAAAACCACGTACTGTCTGGTCATAATCTGCGTTTGCATCAGTAGAATAATCGCCAAGGCAATAATCAACGCACCCCAGATAATCGGTTTTCTGGCACCAAATTTTTGCAGTAATTTTTCACCTACGCGGATAAATAAAATCACCGCAATGGCGAAACCGAGTGTAAGCAATCCGGCTTCCATGGCCGAAAATTGCGCTCCGCGCTGCATCAAGGTGAGTGAAACGATCAGCAAACCTGCCGTTCCGTTGATAAAGAAATTGGCAAGTGTGGCTCCGGTAAAGACTTTATTTTTGAACAATTTGAAATCCACGAATGCAAAAGGCGCCCTTTTTTCAATGTGAATAAACATATAACCGAAAACCACCGTAATCGCCACCAGCACGATGGTCAGCCAGTTGGTCCAGCCAAATTTATTTCCATTGGTGATAAAAATCTGCAAAGCCAGCATCGCAATCATAAACACCAAAATGCCGCCCCAGTCGATTTTGTATTTTCCGGCACCTTCACGTTTGTTTTCTGGCAGTTCTTTTGTCATTAATAATGCCACCACAGCCACACCACGGCGAAAAAGAAAATCCACCGCCAGCCGAGACTGGAAGCGATAATTCCGCCCGTAAGCGAACTCAATCCCGAACCACCGAACGTTCCAATCGACCAAAGGCTGATGGCACGCTGCCGTTCTTTCCCTTCCCAGAAAATTTTCAGCATCCCAAGACTTGTCGGCATTACGAAAGCCGCCGAAAGTCCCTGCAAGGCTCGTCCGATAAGCAAAAACGGTACAGCGGCATTTCCCGAAGGGGAAAAACCAACCAACAAGGAACCTGCAATGGCCAAATACAGCCCGATGCGGAAGATTTTTACTCGGCCGATGCTGTCTGCCAATCCGCCGATGACGACGATAAAAATTCCGGAAAACAAAGCTGCCAGCGAAACGGCGATATTCATCGTATTGGCGTCCATGCCGAGCGTTTCGATCATCACGGGCGAAACATTCATCATTGAATTAGCAAAAAGCCAGAAGGTTAAAACCGCCAGAATAAAGCCGATCAGCACTTTATCATTTCCTTTGTAATGTGTTGTTTCCATGGTGAAATTTTATTTAAATGAATATGGAATTAGCAAATTGGCACCTACCACAAAGTGGAATTGCTCCGAAATGGGATTGTAGGCAAATTTTGAAAAAACAGGCAACGTCAAGGGTTTATAAAGTTGAAAATTGTACTGTAATTTCATTTCGAGATTATTTACACCGCCCCGTGAAGCGTACAGACCTTTCCACGGCGTAACGCCCACTCCGCCCCAAATACTGAAATTGTTCCAGCGTTGCAGGTAGGAAGTTTCGAGATAAGTCGTGTAGTTTTTGCCACCTTCGGCATTTCGGTCGCCGCCAACGACAACAGTGGCAGCTTTGAGCGAAAGCGGAAACCACGGCAACTGATACGTCACCATTAAATCGACAAAATGCTTGGAAGTGGCAGTGCTGAAATCGAGCAGATTGGTCGTCCAGAAGTTCTTTCCGGGCGAATAAATGTCCCAAAGTCCAATCCAGAGATTTTTTACGGGCGAGTAATTTATCCACGGCATCACGGTTTTGTAAACGCCGTCAAATGAGCCGCCTGCAAATACGCCGATGTTCCAGTGAGGATTTGAGAAGGCTATACTCGGCTCAAAAGCGGGCGCATCGCCGAACAGCGGTCCACGGCCTAAACCGCGCCAATAATGCTGGGTAACGTACTGTACACTGCCCAAGAATTTCCAGTCGGAGCGCGGAATAGTATCCGATTGAGCATTTGCATTGCTCACAAACAATACAAGCAACAAAACAGATTTGAGAGTCTTTTTCATAAGCAAACTTGGTTAATTGTAAATATCTGACGCTTTTCAGTTGCTTATTGGTGAAATTTGAAGAAATTTCTCTACAAATATAACATATCTGCAAGAAGATTATACCTTTTCGAATGAAATTATTAAAAATATTTGAAAAGACTTGATATATAAAAACACTTCGTTATCAATCCAATGCTTTTCATTTGAATTTGCATTTGAAATTTCAAAATTACATTTTCTTTTCGCCCATAAATGCGGAAGTTAGTCCATTTTTAGTTAACTTTGCTCATCATTGTTTAATTATCAAAAAATCGACTATGAAACAAGCTCTTCTCACCTTCGCACTCTTGTTTTTTGCCGCACAATTAGCGGTTGCTCAGAAGCAAGAAAATCGTTATTCGGAAATTACCAATCCGAAATTAGTTCACATCAACAAGATGGATCCGCGCAGCAGTTTTTTCTCTTACACCAATGCTGCTGATGCTCTGAATGCGGATAATGACAGCAAAGGAAGCGATTTCCTGATGCTCAACGGAACGTGGAAATTTCACTATACCGACAATTTCAACGACCGCCCGAAAGACAAATTCTACGAAATAGATTTCAATGCCGCATCCTGGAAAGACATCCAAGTGCCGGGCAACTGGGAAGTACAAGGTTTTGGCTACCCGATTTACGTAAATGCGACCTACGAATTTACTTCGCCGGGACACGCGCCGTACTGGGACAGACCTAATCCGCCGCTGGTGCCGGAAGAATTTAACCCTACGGGAACGTACCGAAAAGAGTTTGAAATTCCGCAAGCGTGGATGGGACAGGAAATTATTTTGAGTTTTGACGGCGTGAAAGGCGCATCCTATTTTTACCTGAACGGCGAGTTTTTGGGATTGAGCAAAGACAGCAAACTGCCTGCCCGATTTGACATTACTGACCGTGCGAAAGCCGGAAAAAACGTGATTGCAATGCAAACACACCGCTGGTCAGACGCATCTTATCTGGAATGTCAGGATTTTTGGCGATTGAGCGGATTTGAGCGCGATGTGTACGTGTATGCACGCCCGAAAACGAAAATCCTTGACTTTTTTGCACGTCCATCTTTGGATAAAAATTACAAAAACGGTGTATTCACAATGGACGTGAAATTGGGTAACAAAAGCACAGCCAACAATTACGAAATCAGTTATAAAATCACGGAAAAAAGCGGAAAAAGCATTGCCGAAGAGAGCAAAAAACTGACATTCTCGGGCGAAACGCAAGATGTAAAATTCGAGAAAAACATTCCGAACGTAAAAAAATGGTCGGCAGAAGAGCCTAATCTTTATAATCTTGCATTGGAACTGAAAGACGCTTCCGGAAAAACGGTGGAAGCAACCGCCATTCAGATTGGTTTCCGCACGGCCGAAGTGAAAAACAAACTTTTCCTCGTAAATGGTCAGCCTGTGCTAATCAAAGGCGTTAACATTCACGAACACAGCGAGTTTACCGGACATTACGTGAACGAAGAATTAATGCGAAAAGACTTTGAACTTTTCAAAAAATACAATGTAAATACTGCCCGCACGAGCCACTATCCGCAACCGGAACTTTTCTACAAATTGGCCGATGAATACGGTATTTACGTGATTGACGAAGCCAATATCGAAGCACACGGAATGGGCTACAACCTGCGTGTAGGCGGCACTTTGGCGAATAATCCGCTTTTCCTGGAAGACCACCTAAACCGCACCATCGGGATGGTGGAACGTGATAAAAATCACGCTTGCGTAGTAACCTGGTCGCTCGGAAATGAAAGCGGCAACGGGCTGAACACTTACGCCACCTATCAGTGGATAAAAGACCGTGACAACACTCGCCCCGTACAGTACGAACGTGCTGTGCTTGAATGGAATACCGACATTTATTGCCCGATGTATTCTGATCCGGCAGAAATTGAGAAATACGCTCAAAATCCGGCATCGGATCGTCCGCTGATACTCTGCGAATATGCTCACGCGATGGGAAACAGCCTTGGAAATTTCACTGAATACTGGGACATTATCCGTAAATATCCGTTGCTGCAAGGCGGTTGTATCTGGGATTGGGTTGATCAGGGATTGGCTCAAACCGATAAAAACGGCAATAAATTCTGGGCGTTTGGTGGTGATTTCGGACCAAAAGGAACACCTTCTGCGGGCGATTTCTGCTGCAACGGCGTAATTCTACCCGACCGCTCTATCAAACCGCACACCGTGGAAATGGGAAAAGTGTATCAAAATGTTTGGTTCAAAAATTTTGATTACAAAAAAGAAAGCGTCGAGATTTTCAACGAGAATTTCTTTGTAGATATGAGCCAATACGACCTTTCTTACGAAGTGAAATCCAACGGAAAAGTGCTGAAATCAGGTAAAATTTCTACGAACATTCAGCCGCAAGAAACCAAAACTGTAAAACTTCCGGGAATTGCCAAATTCTTCAAAGCTAATCAGCAAACAAGCATTCAGTTTTATGCCAAACAAAAATCCGCCACGCTCGGACTTCCGACCGGTTGGGTGCTCGCAAAAGACCAATTCATTGTAAATGAGTATCCTGCTTTGAAAGCAATTACCGCCAAAGCTGCTGTGAACATTGCGAAAAATGACAGCAAATGGCTCGTTTCCGGTAAAAATTTCAATGTGGAAATTGACCAAAAAACCGGCATCATCACTTCGTACAAACAAAAAGGCATTGAATATATCAGCGAAGAATTTGGGCCAAGACCGTTTTTCTGGCGTGCACCGCTTGACAACGACTACGGTGCCGGACTTGGCAAACGCCTGAATGACTGGAAAGATGCCAGCTACAACGTGCCGCAAGCGCAGAATGTTTCTCAAAAATTAATTGACGGAAAAACGGCTGAAATTAGTTTTACGTACAATTATGAAAAACTTAACGCGACTTGGAACGTGAGATATTTGATTTCTGAAAACGGAAGAATTAAAGTAGAAAATTCCTTTAACGCTACGAAAAACGAGCTTCCGCTGGTTTTCCGCGTAGGAATGCGGATGCAGTTGCCTAGCAATTTTGTGAATGCGGAATATTATGGCCGCGGTCCGATAGAAAACTATTCCGACCGCAAAACGGCGATGTTCGTTGACTGTTATCAGTCGCCGGTTTCTAAAATGGGTGCGAAGTATGTATTTGCACAAGAAAGCGGTCACCACGTGGATACGCGCTGGTTGGCATTGACGCAAAAATCAGGAGCAGGATTGCTTTTTGCTTCGGATGATGTCTTTGAATTTAATGCAACCAACTACCTGCTGGAAGACATTGACAATGGCAACGACTGGCACAATGACGCCGCTCGCCTGACCGCGCCGGAGAAAAAACACTACAACGCTTACCAGCCATCTGACAAAGTGGATTTATTTATCGACTATCGCATGCAAGGCGTTGGCGGCAACAACAGCTGGGGAAAATGGCCGCTCGAAGAGTACCGCATTGTTCCTAAAAACACGGACATTTCGTACAGCTTCACCATTATCCCGATAAATAGCGTGAAGGATATTGATAAACAGTTTTAATTTTTAGGAAAATATTTTTGAGAATAGCTTTGGTCAGTCATTTGGCCAAAGCTATTTTTTTCGCTCAATCACAAGCAGAATTCTTACACAAAATTTGCTATTTCAGTAATTTTCTCTATTTTCGCAAATAAGAAGTTCGAGAAATAAACATCATTAATCATTCAAAATAAATTACACCATGAAAATTTATGAATTAGAAGATCGTTTCCCAAAACTTTGTAGCTGGCGATATCAGGAAGAAACTGTATTTGACGTTTTGAAAAAGGATTCGGGCTATGTGAAAGACCTGATTATGCTGAATGATAAGTTTGCGCTTTCGGAATCGGCCTACGAAGCTGCGAAAGAAATTACCAGAGGATTTACTGATAATCGCGATGAGGAAGTGCTTTCTGACCCGAAAAAAGTAAAAAATACGCCTTATGATTTTGACTTTAATGATGAAAAAATCCAAGTAGCAAACAATGAGAAAATTGCTAAAGCAGAATGATTTTTTGAAACAAAACTGAAATATTAAGAACAGAATATTCTGAGCGGATATTCTGTTTTTTGTGTTTAAATATTCCATTGCGCTAAAATTTTGTTGTATTTTTGTAGCCAAACTCTCAACATAACTTCCGAAATTATGAATTTCACTAACGAGCAAATTGATCTGGAGCAACTTCCTAAAACAGACGAAATCCAGTACCTTTCTGTGGAAGAAAAATATAAAAAAGTCCTCATCGGTGAGTATATTCTTCTGTGGGGAATTCCCTTGCTGATTGCCGTAATTTCCGGCAATTTTATTCCGGAACATCGGATTTTACTCCTGATTATAGCAGGATTTTTCTTGATTTTGTTGGGCGTAATGCTTTTTGCAGTCAATCAAATTTATGATTTTCTGGGCTATGCACTGCGCGAGAATGACGTTTGCCTGCGTCGTGGATGGCTTTTCAGAAAATATACAATTGTGCCATTTAACCGCATTCAGCATATCACAGTGGAGCAAGGCGTGCTTTCCCGTGCTTTCGGTTTGGCTTCCTTCAAGGTTTTTTCTGCTGCCGGCAATGACAATGACTTTGTGCTGAAAGGAATAAAAAAAGAGCGTGCCGAGGAAATGAAACAGTTTATTCTTGAGAAAATTAAAACCAATGACACAAACTGATTTTACACTCGAAAATAAGCTGCCGTTTTCCGCCGTTTTTTTCCTGATTATTGTCAGCATGAAATCCGCTCTGAAGGAACTTTGGGGATTATTCGGCATTGCACTTTTATCCAAAAGTGTGGCGATAAGTCTGTTTTGGCGCATCATTCTTATTTTACTCACTATTGTGCTTTTTGGCGTGGTGCGAGGCGTGCTGATGTACCTGAATTTTTCCTACAAAGTTCAAGGCGATGAATTGATTGTGAAAAAAGGTGCTTTTAAGAAAACGACTTTGAGCATTCCGCTGCACAAAATTCAAAACATCAGCAATACGCAGGGATTTTGGCAGCAAATTCTGGACATAACCACGATGAGCGTGGACACGGCAGGCTCAAATAAGAATGAATTGGAGATTTATTTGGACTTGGAAACTTCCGATCAACTGAAAGAATTTTTGCTGCAATCGAGAGTAAATCTACAATCAAACAACTCTTCTGACGAGGAAATTCCAAAAGTAGAAATCATTGAAAATCAGCCAATACTTCATCAATTCCAATACGACATCCCGCAACTTTTGAAGGCTGCGATAAGCCGAAATCATCTGAGAGGTTTCGGGATTATGATAGCTTTATTTTTCACTTTTTTCAGCCAAATGAACGAGGATTTTCAGAAACGATTTCTGGAATTTACCTGGTCATTTGTGCCGGATGGTGCTACTATTTTGTTTTGGCTTACGGTACTCGCTATCATTCTGTCAATAAGCGTAGTGCTTCACTTCGTGCATACTTGCCTGAAAAATTACAATCTCAACGTAAAATTATACGAGAAAAAAATCGCTTACAACGCCGGATTAATCAAGCAAATTCAGAAGCTGATTAATCTGGATAAAATTCAGGTTATTGAAAAAACGGAAAATATCTTCGAGCAAATGCTGAAAATTTCCAGTTTGAAAATTCATCAGTTTTTGAGTTTTGGCGAGAAATCGAAAAACGAAGTACGATTTTTCTTGCCCGGTTTCCAAAGCAGCGATGAACTGACCGTTCAAATTTATCCTGAATTGGCTTCGGAAGAATTTTCTGAACTTCGAGCCAAAAAGAATTTTCTTTACAGAAATCTCTACATTTACACGACCTTACCGATTATATTACTGATAGCGTCGCCTTTTGTAGAAGTTAAATTGCTGTATTTCTTGCCTTTTGTGCTGATTTTTGCCGGATGGGCGGCGTGGCTTTGTTCCCGAAAAAGCAAAGCTGAAATCGGCAGTCAGTTTATCCGCGTGTATGCCGGAATTTTTGGCAATAAAATTAGCACGCTGAAAATCAAGAACATACAAAGTATCAAACTGCGGCAATCCATTTTTCAGGAGCGCAGCAAAACAGCAAGTTTAATCATTTCAACTCGATGGGATAGTTTGAGAATTCCGTTTATTGACGAAGACGAAGCGAAAAAACTGCTTGATTATCTGCTGTATAAGATTGAGAGCTTATGATCAAATTTTCACCCAAGCAACTAATTCCCCATCTACTCCATCAGTGCCGTATTCAAAAACGGCGATTTGATTTTCATCCGCTGCAATACCGTAGCAACGGTCGCTGTTTTGTTTTTCCACTTGCGCACCATAGTACATTTTATTGTCATCCAGCACTTTACCAATTGTGCCATTCGGAAGTTCGCATTCCATATTTACAAAACTGCCTTCCAGATTATTCAAGGAAGTGATTGATTTCAATTCAGGAATATTGATTTCGTGAATTTTTTTAAGGATTTTTTCTTTCATCAGAAATTTTAATTGAAAATAGTCCCAAAAACCAATGCAGTTTTCAGGACTATTCTGTTAATAAAATAAACTATTTCAGTGGTTTCAGCCAGTACGAATAATCGTAATCCTGGAATTTTAGTTGGTATTGTACGATTGCCTGCGTGTACCACGAATCCACGCCGCCAACGCCAGTCTGACAGTAATCCACATACACGTAAGTTTTATCGCGTTTTACTAATTCTCCGCTGTGGTACTGTTTTTTATCCACTTCGGGATCAAGGTCGTCCAGGCTGTATGGCAAAGCTGAGAAACTCAACAAATCTTTGTCGAATTCAAACTCTACGCCCCTGCCCTTATTGTCGGTAAAACGCACCCAGCGAACGTCCGTTTTACTGCCGCCTTCTTGCGGACGAGCATAAGGGAAATACTGATTATCAACATTTTGCTTGTACACTCCGAGTATCGAACCAGCTTTTCTGTCCCAGGTGTTTTCCCAGGGTCCGCGACCGAAAAATTCGATATTTCGGTAGTTTTTATTCAGTTCCATCAAAGTTCCCATTCGCAAAATCTGTGAATAGTTGCCTTTGTTCGCTTTGAATTGATTGCCTACCTTTATTACGCCGTCGGGATATACGGTGTAGGTGATTATGTGCGTTGCATCGCCGTTCAGCAGCTCTTTTTCAATTCGCACTACCCTATTTTCACCTTCCTTGCTGATTTCTGCACTTTTTACAGACGCTTTTTCGTACGCATTTCGCCACATTCGCAAACTGCTATTCAGTCCTGCTCCGAAATCATTGTCCACCGGAGCACGCCAGAATTCCGGCATTGGGCCATTTTCAATGATTTTCTGATTTTTGTAGGTGTATGATTGCAAAACGCCTTTTTTCAAGTCAAACACAATAGCAAAGTTTTTCCCAAAAACAGCCGTGTCGGTTGAAGTGAGTTTTCCTTTGGCTGTGTGCGCAGTTTTGCCATTTGGCGCATCTGAAAGTGCAATTTGCTCATAAGCCATTTCGTAATTTTTCTCTAAGAATGGCTCGGCATTTTTCAAGAAATAGCGAAGATTTAAGAAATACTCATTCCCGGCTTTGAAATTAGTTCTGTACGGAATGCTAAGTTTCGCTTTTTCACGAGCTTTCACGTCCAAGGTCATTACATTGTCAGTTTGCACCACTTTTCCATTTTCGAGCAATTCCCATTTCATCCAGAAATTGGACAAATCACGGAAAAAGTATTTATTCATCACTTCTATTTGGTTGGCAGCCGTAAATTTTGTCTGAATAAACTGATGTACTTTCTTGATTTCCACCGCCATCGGTGTCAGTTCACGGTGTCCGGTTACCACGCCTTTCACGCTGAAATTATTGTCGCTCATCTTGATTGGGTCCACTTCATTCCCAAAGGGAAAATCACCTCCGTACGCTATGATGCGTTTGCCGTTTTTCACCGTGTCAATGCCTTGGTCAGCCCATTCCCAGATGTATCCGCCTTGCAGTTTCGGATTGCTCTCAATCAAATCCCAGTACTCGCGGAAATTTCCCAAACTATTTCCCATAATGTGTGCGTATTCGCTCATTATGTACGGACGATTGTCGTATTTCGTGTTGTTTACCAACGAGTTAGGGTTTGGATACTGCGGACAAATAATGTCGGTATTATAATCCCATTCGGCTCGTTCGTACTGCACCGGACGGTAATCATTTGCTTTCAGCCAATCGTAAGCTTCGTAAAAAATGACGCCATTTCCGGCCTCATTTCCCATTGACCAAATGATGATGGACGGGAAATTTTTTCCTCGCTCGTACATTCGTTGGTTTCTGTCCATATGCGGCACACGCCACGCCGGGTCATTTCCGAAGGTAAATTCCAAATCATAATGACGTCCGTGCGACTCGATATTGGCTTCCTCAACCACGTAAAGTCCGTAAATATCACATAGTTCCAGCCAATACGGATCAGGCGGATAGTGCGAATTCCGAACGGTGTTCACGTTCAGTTTTTTCATCATTTCCATATCCTTCTGCATGTCGGCTTTGGTCAGCACGTGACCGCGCGTAGGATGCACTTCGTGGCGATTTACTCCTTTGAAAAAAACGCGTTTGCCATTCACAAGCAAGTCGCTGCCTTTGATTTCGATGCTTCGGAAACCTACTCGCTGCGGGATTACTTCCAGCACATTACCGTTTTTATCTTTCAGCGAAATATACAATTGATAGAGATACGGAATTTCGTCCGACCAGGTATTTACATTCGCCAGTTTCTTTTTGGGAAATGAAAACTCGGCTTTATAGCGCCCAAGAATGGTTTGCAAGCCGCTTTCGTCTGCGAGAACGGTTTTTCCGCTTGCATCTTTCAGCTCGTAGCTTAGCGAAAATGTATCGGGACGGCTGTGATAGGTCTTTTTGTCGTGACGGAAATTTCTCAAATTTACTTTCAGATCAAAACTTCCATCGCGGTAATTATTTTCCAATCCGGCAATGGTTTTGAAATCCCAAACGGTGCTTTTTTCCCTTGCAAAAAGATAGACGCTTCGCTCAATGCCCGAAAAACGGAACATATCCTGACATTCGAGGTAACTTGCATCAGACCAGCGATATACCTGCAAAGCCACCAAGTTTTTTCCGGGTTTCAAGAAACGAGTTATGTCAAATTCAGCAGCCAATTTGCTATCTTCACTGTAACCAACATACTGCCCATTGATCCAGATAAAAAACGCCGATTTTACTGCACCCAAATGAATAAAAACTTGCTTTCCATCCCAATCGGCTGGTAAGTCAAACTCCTTGCGGTACGAGCCTACGGGATTGTTATCCACCGGAATATCGTAAGGCGGATTGAGCGTTCCGGCAAATTTATCGCGACCGGCAAAATCATAGTGCTGATTGATGTAAATGGGATATGCGTAGCCATTCACTTCCCAGTTGGCAGGTACTTGGAAATTTGTCCAACCGCTTGCCTGGTCGTTATAGTCAGTTTTGTAGAAATCTTGCGGACGTGTGCGCGGATCCGTTACGAAATTGAAACGCCACGTTCCGTCCAATGACAGAAATCGCGATGATTTTTCCATTTCAAAACCGGATGCTTTATCCAAATTTTCAAACGCAAAAGCGTGAGCACGCATCGGTTCGCGGTTTGTCTCCACCACCGATGGCGACGTTAATTCGTATGGAAGCGGAAGGTTTTGGCCAAACGCCTGATTTACAAGCAAGACTGCCAAAAAGAATGATAAAAATATTTTTTTCATTAGATGATTATTTTTGTGAAAAATGTAATATTTCGTTGAAAAGGGCGAAAAAATTTGTTTACTTGATTGCCAAAAGGAACTCAACAGCATCAAGTAATTCTTTACTTTAAGTTCCAAAAATAACAAAAAAACACGAATTATATATATCAAATTATATAATTCGTGTTTTCAATTCTTATCAGAAAAATTCTATTTCTTTACAAATTTGGAAATTGCTTTTCCTTTGTCAGTCATTATCAATAGAATATAATTCCCTTTTGAAAGTTTGGAAACATCCGCCTGTCCTTCCTTGTGCTTAATCGGGATTTGGACACCAAGCATATTTACTGCAGTTATACTTTTAATTTCATTATTCGTAGAAACAAATAGATGATTTTCTACAATTGTTGGCGATACTTTTACATCTTTATCCAATTCCACTTCTTTCAGAGAAGTTACAACATTGATTTGAGTGTTTGTAAAATTGTAATTATCTCCCAGATTGGCAAATAAATCCGCATCAAAATTACCTCTCATCAGCGTTTTATTGCTCCAGTCAATGCCCGTAATCTGAAAAGGCTGCGTTTCTGTCCAACTCACACCTGACCAAGTTGCCGGATTATTCATATCATAAGCAGTAGATGCCACAGAGCCGTTTTTACGTTGTGTGCGAATACCTAATTCACTAAGAGCGGCTGTTGTAGAGTTTTCTCCAAGAACCGATTTTACTCGTACTAGCATAAAACTTCCTTCTGTTTTTTGGGAAAAAGTAAATACTTGACGTGCAATTGTATTTGTTGCCATTGTTCCGGAAAAAACAGGTGCTTCCGGATAAGCTTCAGCGGAAGTTTTTTTTGAGATATACCTCAAAATCAAGCACTTTACAATCGGCTAAATTCGCATCGGTTGTCTGTTGCAAGAAAACTGCTGATACGGTCTCTAACGAGCCAAAATTCACTTCAAGGTCAATGGGAAATTTCTCTCCGTTGAATGACGAAACCCAGCTCGTCCCGGATGCTCCATCAAATAAATTACTGGCTGCTTGCGGTGTAATTATTACCGGTTCTTGTGCCTTTATGCCCATTGTGAGAAAGCACGCTGCCATTAAAAATATATATTTATATGTTTTCATTGTTCTTCTTTTCGTTTAGTATTAAAAAATTGAATAATCCATTATGGTTTTGGATAAATTTGAACGTAAGGTTTCGCTGTTTCAATTGGAATAGCGTAGATTTTACTTGTTGCATTCCATTTTCCTGCAGGCACGGTAAAGTTTGGTCTATCTCCGTAGTACACTACTTTTCCGTCAGTTTCTACAGCAAATGCTGCTGCTTCCATTCCATTGCTAACTCGCACGTTGTTTCCTGCAACCGAACAAGAAATATCGCTACGGATCTGTGCATTATCACGGAAATACGTCCAGAAACCGTTGATAAACTGACTTCCGGATTTGTCCATCAAACTTTGGTGCATAAACTCTGTCCGATATTTTGGTTTCGGGTAATTTTAGCTTGCCACATAAGCTTTTGCTGCGTCCGCATCTGCTTGACTTACTATAATGGTATACGGGCCGTACTGATTACCTTCTTTATCTATTGGCACAAAAAATCCATTCTTCTCAAAATGTTCGGTAAAATCAATTTTTGCAATATCACAAACACGTTTATACCAATTCAATTGAGCCGGGCCTGCTTTTGAAGCATCTCCAAGCCCATTTTGACGTAAACTTTCAAAAATATCTTTGTAGAAATCCGGGTTAATTCCCAATTTATTAAAATATAAATGGAAAACATAATAAGCTCCGCCCCATTTCGACCAACCATCAATGTCGTGATTTGCCTTTCCTTCAGCCACTTCGCTCAATCCATCGCAAGCAGGTATCATATCCGATGCCGCTTTTTTCAATGAATTGATGTCATTTTCATCAATTTTTCGAACCATTTTATTTATAACTTCGTCAAGCACAAGCTGTGAAAAAGTATTGTTGGACGATTCGGACATACTGCGGTAATTGAATGGATGCTGCTGACAATGCCCAACTTCGTGACCGATTCCCCACAATCTATTTCCACCTGCAACTCCCGGATAAAGCACTTCGTTTATCAAAGTTGGTTTGTTATACCCGGTATGATAACTTGTAGCATACATGTGACCATCTATCTCCACGGAAAGCATCAACATTCGGTTATTTTGAGGCAATGGATATTTATCAAATCCCATAAAATCCCATCCTGCTTTTACCACGCCGTCCCAAATTTCCATTGACTTAGAAATATCGTCTGAAAATGCTAAGTTTTGACGCAAAACATCGGTGTACATTATTGCCATCGCATAATTTCCAACAATGTCAATCACGCTGTGAGTAGCTTTTTCCAAAATTCCGCGCCATTGCGCTCCGGTGTGTTTATTCACATCCCAATATCCGTTTACAATTCCACTTCCTTCCGGAATATGCACTTTAATCGGTTCTGGATTTGTAGTCAAATCGGCAATATAATTTACATACAAAAGTCCTGCACGATCAATTTTAATTTTATTGATACCTTCTTTTAGCTGATACCTCGAATTGCCCATTGAAGCTGGCGAAACCGAATAAAGCGAAATGGCTCTGTCGTTAGTTTCTCCTACCAAAATATAAATTTCATCGCCTACATTGGCATAAATTCCCATAGGATTATCGTATAAATTATATGGATTTGTATTTCTCAATCGTGCAAATTTGTCCGGATCGCTAAAAGCTTTGTAGCTGTCAATTCTAAATTCACGCTGATAAGTTCCTGCTTTCATTCGCTGCGCAATGGTGCGGAAATACGCAGGCAGAGCAGCTATATCGCTATCGCTTGCATCGGCTTTCAGCTCCGAGCAACTCAATTCTGTAAACACTTTCAGCAAAGCTACATTGAGCGGTGCTTCATTATTTACTGCCCAAAACTCAACTTCTTTGATTGCCACAAAGCCACCGTTTCCAGAAACCGGGAACTCTAACTTTATTCCTGTCCATCCTTTAACGGTTCCGGAAATTTGAATTTAGAAACACCATTCCAGTCAAATTCACCTAATTTCACATATTCTGTGCTATTTCCTGTGCGAGAATAAATGGTCATTTTGTCCAATGTACCTGCCGCGTGAACATAGATTAAATAATCGATCACAGCTGGTTTTTGAGAAAATAAAAATTCGAGTGTTTCAGTTTTTGGTGTAGCGTCATTATTAACCGCTGTATGGTAGTTTGCACCGTCAGGATTTCTATCCCAAAGATTTGTAATAGAGTGTGAACTTGTATATTGCGTAGTTGATTTCCCGCCTGAAGGTTTTATATAATGGTCGGTTGGGATAAGGTCAACCGGGATTTGATAGCCAGTTTGCATCACCGGAAGCTTGCGAAGAATGCCTGCACCTGCAACATAAATCGTATCGCCTCTGCTTTCCAACGAATTATTTTCCGGAACTGTAAGCGTGATAGATGATCCGCCCTCTCTGTTTTCCAATATTGACACCCAATCTGCTCCTTTCCAAGATTTCCAAGATTTCACGTTGGTGATAAGTGAAAACGTACGTTCTTCACCGTTTTCTGAAACATTGAATGATGTGCCGTTAATTCTTAAAATCGGTGCTATCACACCAATTTCTTTTCCAGTCCAATTGGCTTTTGTTATCGCAGTGAATTTATCAGTGGTTTGTTCCACCGGAAGTTCAAGAAATGCTGCCATCGCATCATATTCCGATTTCAGATACGTCTCCTCTATGCCAACTCCCAGTTCTGCCAAACAAGCATTTGAGGCTGTTCCATCAATTTTTGAGACAATTTCTAAGCGCATATAGCGAGCTGATCTTTTGGCAATAATGACTGATTGCATATCAGCTGTATTCTTCAAATCTGCTGTACGCACAGCATTTCCCCAGCTGTCTTAAGCATTTTGTTTGAAATAAAATTTGATGGTTTTCAGCATGCGTGTCTCCATATTTCGCTGCTGAAATAGAATGGAATTAACAACCAAGGTTTTACCAAAATCGACATCAATGGTTACACCTGGTAAAACATTTGTATCCCATACAGAATGCCAATAACTATCGGATTTTCCATCAACGAGCAAGGAAGTTGGGCCGCCTTTTCCGCCATCAGAAAGTCCTTGTGCACTACTTGCAGACAGTTTCCAATCTTTTCGATCGTCCACTGACCATAAATTTCGTTTAAGATTGATTGTTTCTTGAGCAAGGACATTTGGTGCAAAAAGACACACCAACAAGAAAACGCTCAAGAAGAGAAGTTTTTTGTTCATTTTTGAATAGTATTTAGAATTAAATTTTGGCTTATTTTTGAAAAAAAATTCTTTTTTCAAACTGCAAATTTAGGGATTTATTTTATTACAACCTAAGCAATGTTCTAATTTTTATGAATTTAGGTCTTTTGACTTTGCTCTCTGCAAAAAGTACAAAGCACGTACAAGCATCAGTGCAATCAGCGGAATAAACGCGATATTCAGCGACTGAACACCGATAGCGGCGATGATAAAAAGTAGAAGGAATAAAATTACGTTGATTGTTTGAATGACTTTCAGTGGTTTTTGAGCAGATTTTATCCAAAGCATCACAGCAAAAATGATATTCAATGGGTTGCACCAAAGCAGATTAAAGTTATTTTTCACCAGCGGATGAATGGAAAAAAACATCAGGTAAAAAATAATCAATCCGGCGATTCCGGTGATGAGTAAAAGCATAAAATCGAACCAACGACTGTGTTTTTTTCGCTTGTAATCGAAGAAAGTCAACAATAATCCAAGCAAAAACAACAAAGAAGTTGCAATAATTGGCAAGTCGATGATGGATGATTTTTCGGGTAAATCCAGTTTTTCCACTAAGATGTTTTTCTTAGCCACCAAAGGCATTTGTTGTCCGTTTTCAGCTACAATCACAGATGCATCGTAAGTTTTGCAAAGCTCTTCCGGCAAAAAAAGTGTCTGAAATGGCGTGGCAGTTTCATCGGCATCTTTCCCAAAAACAAGGTCAATCCCAAACTGCAACCAACTTGACTTTCCGGTATATTTTGCTACCCAACGGCGAAACGACATTTCTTCCAACTCCGTTTTCGCCTCAATTTTCTGAGGCTCCAAGGATTTACTAATAATATCTCGCGGACGTGTAGCGCAGTTATCAAACACAAAATTATAGAGATACTCTCGATTTTCAGGCTTGTAATTGGTCAGAATTACGTCCAGCAATTTTTGTTTTTCGTCTTTATTTAGGTTCAAAACCTGCTCCGTCACGCTCGAATTTCTACGGCGATAACTTTCTAAAAAAGCAAATGTTGGCTGAAAATCAAGCCAATAATACGTTTCCCCTTTTACAAAAAGATAGTAAAAACCGGGCTTTCCAAAATCAAAAATCCCCCAGTTCGCCACTACATCAAGCCCTTGCGAAGCATCGTGAATGCGAATAGCCGTATGACCAAATTTTTCGTAAGCCACCGGACCGGGCGAACAGGTCAAAAGACTGAAACGCGCGCTGTCAGTCAGCGTGATATTTTGTGAAAACGAAAAACTGACAGCACTAAAAAACAGTAAAAACAGAACGAGTATTTTTTTCATTTCAATTTGTTTTTATTCTCCCACAAAGGTAGTTAAAAGCTCTCAAATTCGAGTTTATGTTTTTCATTTTTATATTTTTAATCAAAATAAAACGAACGCTAATTTTGTGAATTTTTGTTAATTTATTAACATTTTGTAGCAATTTTGTGATTGTAAATAAAGAATTTTGAAATATTAAGAATTTTATTTGTAAATTTGTGCTATAAAACAATGTTTTTCAACATACTTTCTTGCAATTTATGCCAAAAAGACAAGCTGCCATACTAAAACCGATTGAGGATGTGTTAACATTTTGGGATGTGTTGACGCCCGATGAGCGAAATTACATTCGCAACACTTATTCTGTGCAAAATTTCAAAAAAAACGAAGTTATTCAGAGTGAAGGCGATAGATCTACGCATCTGATGATTTTGGCAAGTGGAAAAGTGAAAGTTTACAAAGCCTGCGCGAGTAACCGACCGCAGATTGTGCGCATGCTGAAGCCGGGCGAGCATTTTGGATTTCGGGCTATTATCGCCAATGAGCCAAACAGCACCACCGTAATTGCTTTTGAAGCGTCCACGGTGTACAGTATTCAAGCGGATAGTTTTCTCTCCATCCTTCGCCACAACAATGCTTTTTGCTACCGTTTTTTGGAAGAATTGGCATTTGACCTGGCTGAATCGGATGCGCGAACTGTCAATTTGACACAAAAACACATCCGAGGAAGATTGGCAGAAGCTTTGCTGTTTCTGAAAGAAAATTATGGTTTGGAAGAAGACGGGGCGACGATAAGCATCTATCTTTCAAGGGAAGATCTGGCAAATCTCTCCAATATGACCACTTCCAATGCCATCCGAACGCTGGCGAATTTCGTAACAGACGAAATGATTACCATGGACGGCAGAAAAATTAAAATCATTGATGAAGAAAGACTGCGAAAAACAAGTAAATTGGGTTAAAAAAATTTCCTTTTGTTTTTTCAGCTAATTTCCAGTCAGAAAATAAAACAAAAGATGACACCAACCGACATTCACGGAACATACAAAAAAATCCTGTCCTATCTTTCAGTCGGAAGATTGAAAAACGCACTCGAAAGCACAGAAGCACTTAATGCCGAATTGCAGTCGCATACGCACAAGCAAAGCCTGGAAAATATGCAGACTAATTACCAGTATTTGCTGCAATATTTCATGGATGGCGTGCAAGATCCAGAACGCAAAAAGGTGTACAACAAACTCGTAGCACGGATTTTCACAATGGCGGCTGAGCTTCGCGACGAGCTGCTTACACGCGACCATAATAACTTTGAATTTTCTCAAAAAAGATATTTCCCATTTACCAATCAGTACGGTTTTGCAGAATTGCAGCGAAAATTAAATCGCAAAACCGAAACGCAAGAACTGGAAGCATCGGCATCTGATGACAGCCAGCGGAAAGATCAAATTCAGCGTGATTTTGAAGATGCTACGCGCTATCTTTTCAACTATTTTTGGCTTAGTACCGAATATAACTCACAGCCTGTGATGGAAATTTACCTTCATGTAATGAGTGATGAATACAGCGATTCGGTAGCAAAATCGATGATTGTATCGGGAATTACGCTTAATCTTTGGCGCACATTCAACGAGAATAAACTAATGATGCTTTTGGATGCGTGCAGCTCCTCGGACGTGCATACAAATCAGCGAGCTTTGGTTGGACTTTGCTTTGTTTTGGCAAAATACAATCCGTTTCTGCCTTACTTTCCGGCTGTGAGAAATCGCCTTGTGTTGATGGCGGACGATAGCGCAACGGTAGAAAAACTTCAAAATATCATCATTCAGATAATCGGCACGACCGAAACTGACAAAATTTCGAAGAAACTTCAAGAAGAAATTTTCCCGGAATTGATGAAACTTCGCCCGATGATGGACGAAGGTCTGAAAGGTGAAAATCCACTAAACATGGATGAATGGGGCGAAATAAATCCTGACTGGCAGGAAATGATTGAAAATAGCGGCGCATCGGACAAAATTAAAGAATTTGCTGAGATGGAAATGAGCGGTGCAGACGTGTATATGAGTACATTTGCCATGCTGAAATCGTTTCCGTTTTTCAATGAATTCTCCAACTGGTTCTTACCTTTTGATACCGAAAATTCAGCAGTCAGTCCACTTTTCGAAAGTGATGAAAATAATCTGATTTCTGCATTTGTGAGCTCCAATGTAATGTGTAATTCAGATCGTTACTCGTTCAGTATGAGCGTTTTGCAAATGCCCGAAATGCAGCGAAATATGATGAAACAATCGTTTGGGGAAGCAGCAGAGCAGATCGAAGAGCTAAACAAAGACGAAGCCATTCACTCTCCAAACGTGCGAGCAAAATCCATCTCAAAACATTATATTCAGGATTTATTCCGCTTTTTTAAGCTTAATCCGCACCGAGGCGATTTTACGGATATGTTCCAGAGTTCGTTGTTTATGCACAAGACTTTTTTATTTGATTTACTGTCCATTGACGATGAAATAAAGTCCAATATCGCGGAATTTTATTTTACGAAAAAACTATATCCGCAAGCCATCGAACTTTTTGAAAAAATAGAAGAAGACGGCGTTTCGTCAGCGGCATTGTACCAAAAATTGGGCTATTCCTATCAGCAAAATTCGCAGTTGCTCAAAGCATTAAATGCATACAAAAAAGCCGATTTAATTCAGCCGGATGATTTCTGGACAAACCGAAAAATTGCGCTTTGCTATAGATTATTGGGTGACACGGAAAATGCGCTGAAGACATACCGACACGCTGATTTTATCAAGCCGGGCAATATTTCTGTGCAGTTGCAAATTGTGAATTGTCTCACCGAACTTGACCGCCACGAAGAAGCACTGAAAGTTCTGAACGAATTGAACAAAGATTATGCGGACAATACGCGCATTATGCGAAGCACGATGATGACTGCTTTTGGTGGAAATAACATGGCTCAGGCAGATTATTTTGCATCTACATTGCTGGATACCGGCAATGCGGTGGCATACGATTTTTTGCTGGCTGGGATGATTTCATGGTGTATGAATAAACATTTGGAATCGAAAGAAAGGTTCAGAACTGCACTGAATTTGCTTGAAAATGATTGGGAACAATTTGTGGATTTATTCAAGAAAAATAAAAAATTGCTTCTCGAAAATGGCGTAGATAACGCAGATATTCCATTGATTTTGGACGCGATTGAATACGGAAATTAGTTGGAAGAAACGGCCGACTTCTATTCTCCACGTACGATAACTCAAAATAAAATCTTATCTTTGAAACGGAAATAAAATCCCGAACAGATGTTATCAATTTTCAAAAAAGAACTTCGAAGCTTTTTTAGCAACGCAACCGGTTATATCGTAATCGGGATTTTTTTGTTGCTCACGGGTTTATTTTTGTGGGTAATTCCGGGACAATTCAACGTGCTTGACGCCGGATATGCCAATCTGGACGGACTTTTTTATCTGGCTCCTTGGCTGTTTTTGTTTTTAGTTCCGGCGGTGTGTATGCGATTTTTTGCTGAAGAAAAACAAAGCGGCACGTGGGAACTTATTGCTACCAAACCGCTGAGTGCGTGGCAAATAGTTCTGGGAAAATATTTTGCCGGACTGCTTTTGGTTATTCTCGCTTTGCTGCCAACGATAATTTACTACACATCCGTTTCACACTTGGCACAACCTGCCGGGAATGTGGATAGCGGTCAGTTTTGGGGTTCGTTTATCGGCCTATTTTTCTTGGCTGCCGTATATGCGGCTATCGGCGTTTTTGCGTCCTCAATTACTCGTAATCAAATCGTTGCTTTTATTGTTGCTTTGGTGCTGAGTTTTTTTGCCTACTACGGTTTCGACGTGATTTCGAGTTTTTTCAGCAGCGGTTCGCAAATTCATTTCTTAGAAAATCTGGGCATTCACGCACATTACAAATCGATGAGCCGCGGTGTAATTGACAGTCGGGATTTGGTTTATTTTATTGTGGTGTGCTTGCTTTTTTTGGGTGGAAGCGTGATGAGAATAAAACGCAATTAGTTGATTTTGTGATTTGTATTGTTTAATAAAAAGATGAAAAAAATGAGACCTTATATATTGGTAACAAATGATGATGGGATAAATGCTCCAGGCATTCTGGTTTTAACACGGCTGATGATGCAGCTTGGCGATGTTTTGGTTGTAGCGCCGGATGGACCGCGTTCAGGGCAATCCAGCGCGATTACTGTAAATGTTCCAATCCGCCATAAATTGGTAGAAAAAACGGACGGACTTACTCGATATTCCTGCACCGGAACGCCAACGGATTGTGTAAAATTGGCTTTCGAAGAATTGACCGAAAGAACGCCGGACTTGGTTGTTGCGGGCATTAATCACGGCTCCAACGCAGCTATTAACGTAATTTATTCCGGCACGATGGGTGCAGCTTTCGAAGGTTGTGAACACGGCGTCCCTTCTATTGGATTTTCTATTTGTGATCACGCTCACGATGCTGATTTTTCGTTTTTTGAACCGTATATTCTGAAAATCTCTGAAGAAACAATTAAAAACGGATTGCCACAAAATATTTGCCTGAATGTGAATGCTCCTGTCGGGAAACTGATGGGTTCACGCATTGCCCGCCAGTGTAAAGGTCAGTGGATGAAGGAATTTGAAATGCAAACCGACCCACACGGCCGCGATCAATACTGGCTCACGGGTTATTTTGAAAACTTTGAGCCTGAGGTTGAAGATACGGACGAATGGGCTTTAAACAACGCGTATGTTTCCATTGTGCCGTGCAATATTGATTTGACCGCGTATGATTTTTTGGAATGTATGAAAAGCTGGAAAATTTAATTTTCGACCTATAATTTTTAATAAAAAGTGTATCGCCTCAATCGGTTTCTCTATGGTTTTATTCCGGGAATTTTATTTCCTCTGATTTTTCTGTGGATTTATTTGAGCCGATTTTATCCGATTGATATTCCGATTTTAAAGATTATTCAGCAGCTTTTTCCGAGCGTAATGCTTGGAAAATTGCTTTTGCTTTCGATAATGCCCAACTTGATTGGCGTTTTTATTTTTTACAAACAAGACAGCTTCCGATTGGGCATCGGTGTGATGATTGGCGCTTTGCCTTACCTGATTGCAGCCATGTTTATGATGTAAAATATGACAATGTGACAATGACGAAATTAGCCAATGTAGCAATAAAATAATGAGCTAATCAATCACTTAACAAATCAACGAATGAAGTATTTTATCATTGCCGGCGAAGCATCCGGTGACCTGCACGCTTCCAATTTGATGCGAGAGCTGAATGCGATTGACGCCAAGGCGGAATTTCGTTTTTTGGGTGGTGATTTGATGGCTACTGAAGCTGGAAATCCTGTAATTCATTATCGAGAAATGGCTTTTATGGGATTTGTTACAGTGCTGAAAAATGCTCGAAAAGTGCTGAATAATATGGAAGTCTGTAAAAAATCCATTGCCGATTTTCAGCCCGATGTTGTTATTCTTATCGATTATCCTTCATTTAATTTGCGAATTGCAAAGTTCGTTAAAGAAAATCTGAACATCCCTGTATATTATTATATCTCACCGAAAGTTTGGGCGTGGAAAGAGTTCCGAATTAAAGAAATAAAGAAATACGTGGACAAAATGTTCACCATTCTGCCTTTTGAAACTGAGTTTTACCAAAAGCACAACTACAAAGTGCAATACGTTGGAAATCCGAGCGTTGATAGCCTTTCTAGACGTCCGAACCAACAGCAAAGTTTTCAAGAATTTTGCACTTTAAATGCAATTCCTGAGAAACCAATTATTGCACTTTTACCAGGAAGCAGAAAGCAGGAAATCTCGTCCTGCCTGCCTACAATGCTGGAAGCTGCAGTTGAATTTTCCGATTATCAAATACTTATCAGCGGTGCACCCGGCGTAGAAGCAGAATTTTACACCCCATTTATTCAATCCGCAAAAGCCAAAGTCGTTTTTGAGCAAACCTACGAATTGCTGCAACAAGCCACGACTGCAATAGTAAATTCCGGAACTGCTACGCTCGAAACCGCGATAATCGGCACACCACAAGTGGTAGTTTATCAACTGGCTTTCAGCCGTATAGCGATGGCTTTGAAACCGTATTTTATTAAAACAAAATTTGTTTCGTTGGTTAATATTATTGCCGGAAAAGAAGTTGTTAAGGAATTGTTAGGGCACTATTTCACTAAAACCAGTCTGAATGCAGAACTTAATCAATTGCTCAATAACGAGCAATATCGCCAAAAAATTTTTGCGGATTATCAAGTTATGAGAGAGAAATTAGGAAATCCCGGTGCTGCCGAAAGAGCTGCAGAAGGGATTTTTGAGAGTTTGATGAAAGAGAAAAAATAAAAAATGATTTTTACAATCTAAGACTTTTCATCTTCAATCATAAAAATCATTCTTTAAATCAAAGCCTGCTCGCCACAGTCAAGTTCAGACATCCCTTAATCAAACAACGTCATCTGTCCTGTAATATCATCAATCAACTTCTGTTGGTCAATTTTATCGTCTGTTTCAGTTGCTTCTTCGTTGGACTGAGTGCCGTTTTCAGTTAATTCCTCGTCTTCCTCCGTACCGTTTTCATCTGTTTTTTCTGGGGTTTCTTCCTTTTCCGGTTTTGAGCGAATTGGCTCTAACTCGTTGATTGCTGCAACTTCAAATGTGGTCAAACGCTTTCCTCTTGCTTTGAAGCCTTTTACACCGATAAACTCCTCTGCATCAATATCCAAGGCTTCGCGGAAAGCATCGGCTCCTCCAAACACAACTTCAATTCTCGGATAAGTTTTACCGGAAATCAACATTAGCTTCGAAGCCGGATTTTCGCCCAAGAAACTGATTGGTTTTAACGACGGTTCCAACTGAAAGCGTTTCAAATAGTAATATTTCTGATCAGCATCCCAAAGTGCCACTGTCCAAACTTTATCAGGATCGAATTTTTTCACCGTAAGAATATCGCTTTCAAAGTGATTGCTCAAATCAAAATTCGTGGTGCGATATTCGCCTTTGGTAGTCAGAACCAGTACTAAATCATCACTTAAAAACTCGCCGAGATAATCGCCGCGTTTGTCGTAATTCAGGCGCAGCACATCTCTGTCAAACCACACTTCACGACCGCCAAGCGTCGAGCCGCCTTTGTGTTTCAGGCTGATACGGTGCACGTCGTTTTTCGTCAAAATATTACCTTGTGATTGGCGACCTTTGATGGCAATTTCGCTGAAATCTTTCTCAATTACCAGAATTTTCAATCGTGGTTTTGGTTTCAGCGTTACGCGGATAACTTCGGCTTCCGCATTCGGATTGGCACTAAAATAGAACACCCGCGAACCATCTACTCCCTTTGTTATATCGTATTCTTTATCGCGTGTCATTCCCGTTACAGCAAAGCGTTTGATGTAGTAAGGCCCTGTTTTTCCGTGGCGATACACGGCGTTGTAAATGGTGCGTTTGTCGTTTTTCTTAAACACATTCAGGTACAGAATATTCTTCCCGACAAAGATTTTTTCAGCCACTTTCACAATTTTGTATTTGCCATCTTTGAAGAAAACGATGATGTCGTCAATATCGGAACAATTGCACACAAATTCGTCTTTTTTCAGACCGGTACCGATAAAACCTTCTTCGTGGTTCACGTACAATTTTTCGTTGGCTTCCACCACTTTGGCAGCTACGATGGTGTCAAAACTGCGAATTTCGGTTTTCCGCGGATACTCACTTCCGTATTTTTCCTGCAAATTCTGGAACCAGAAAATGGTGAATTCCACCAGATTTGCCAGGTTATATTCCAGTTCTTTCACTTTTTTCTGAATGCCGATAATGGTGTCGTTCGCTTTATTACTGTCGAATTTGGTAATCCGAACCATTTTAATATCAAGCAATTTCAAAATATCTTCGCGTGTTACTTCGCGGATAAAATCCTTTTTAAACGGTTCAAGTCTGCTATCAATATGCGCCACAACTTCATCCTGCGATGTGCTTTCCTCAAATTCCTTGTCTTTGTAAATTCGGTTTTCGATAAAAATCTTTTCGAGCGTCACGAAGAAAAGTTGCTCCAAAAGTTCGTCGCGCTGAATTTCAAGTTCCAGTTGCAGTAAATCTTTGGTGTGATTGGTGCTAATACGCAGCAATTCGCTCACGCCGATAAACCGTGGTTTTTTATCGTGAATAACACAGCAATTAGGTGAAATACTCGCCTCGCATCCCGTGAAAGCGTAAAGCGCGTCAATCGTTTTGTCGGACGAAGCTCCGGGTGCCAAATGCACGAGAATTTCCACGTTGTGAGCGGTATTATCATCTACTTTGCGGATTTTAATCTTGCCTTTATCGCTGGCTTTGATGATGCTTTCAATCAATTTTGAAGTATCTGTTCCAAATGGAATTTCACTGATTACCAAGGTTTTATTATCTGCTTTACCGATTTTGGCACGAATTTTTACTGAACCGCCACGCTCTCCGTCATTGTATTTGCTAATATCAATGCTTCCACCGGTCTGAAAATCAGGATAAAGCACAAAATCCTCGCCTCGCAAATGCGCGATGCAAGCATCAATTATTTCATTAAAATTGTGCGGTAAAATCTTGGAATTCAATCCCACAGCAATACCTTCCACGCCTTGTGCCAGCAAAAGCGGAAATTTTATAGGCAATGCTATCGGTTCTTTATTTCGACCATCGTAAGAGAGTTTCCACTCGGTTGTCTTCGGATTAAAAACCGTTTCAAGAGCAAATTTCGACAGTCGTGCCTCGATGTAACGCGGTGCGGCTGCACCATCGCCGGTAAGGATATTTCCCCAGTTTCCCTGGCAGTCAATCAGCAAATCTTTCTGCCCCAGTTGCACCAGAGCATCACCGATAGACTGATCGCCGTGCGGGTGAAACTGCATAGTATGCCCTACGATGTTCGCCACTTTATTGTAACGACCATCGTCTAATCGCCTCATTGAATGCAATATACGGCGCTGAACCGGTTTCAGTCCATCATAAATATCCGGCACGGCACGCTCCAAAATCACGTATGAAGCATAGTCCAAAAACCACGTCTGATACATTCCTGAGAGGTGATGCTTCACAACGCCCTCATCAGAAATTTTAGGAATTACATATTTAGAATGCGCTTCTCCCGAAATCTCATTTTCCACCTCATTATCAACTTGTTCCAAATTTTCATCCGAGAGATTTTGCTCCTCCATCTCGTTCAATTCATCCTCTTTTGCCATAAAATTACAGTCACAAACCCATTCAAGGGAAATTTAATTTTGAATAAATACTAAATTGACAGCACATCTCTTTTGAAAATAGCTATCAACCCACAAAGTTACATAAAAAATTCAAAAAAAATAAGTACCTTTGTGCTTGTTTTCAGAATTTAAGGTAAAACTTATCAACAGTCAACCAACAAAAATGAAATCTAAATTCATTATAACAATATTGATTTTCATGCTTGCCTTCAATGTTTTCGGGCAGGTTTCTGAAAAGGGAAAAATCGGTCTGAGCTACTCGTTGGGTGGCGTAAAATTGATGTCGAACACTGATTTTACAAAGAATTTGAAAGCCAAAAGCGTCGAAAGTGTTGGTTTGATTTATTTATTTCCGCTCAAACAAGACCTTGAAATGGAAAGCGGATTGAATTATTCGCTTTTTCATTTTTCAAAAAACGCTGAATTAGCAAGCGAAAATTTCGAAGGAAGTATGTCGGTCATTGACATTCCAATTGGTGTTAGAGCCACTTTTGAGAAATACTTTTTTGTAAATGGCGGTGCATTACTCGATTTTAACACAGCAAACTCACTTCCGATTAGTTCACAGTCCGGCATTGGGTTATTTGGCGGATTGGGCTTCAATTACGATTTCAAAGTGGGACTTTCGCTTTTTGCAAATCCTTACGTAAAGCTACATTCGATTATTCCTTTTGGAAAAATGGCAAATCATCAGCGATTGATGGATGCGGGTGTGAGAATTGGGGTAACTTACCGGTTGTGATAAATTAATTTTACAAAGTTGAGAAACTATAAACTATTAAACTATAAACTTTTTTACTAAAATATGGCTTCACAAGAAGATGTTTTCAAAAAATTAATCGCTCACAGTAAAGAATACGGTTTTGTGTTCCCTTCGAGCGAAATTTACGACGGACTGGGTGCCGTGTATGATTACGGACAAAATGGTGTTGAACTGAAAAACAACATTAAAAAATACTGGTGGGACAGCATGGTGCTGCTCAATGAAAATGTGGTGGGAATTGATGCTGCCATTTTTATGCATCCGACCACTTGGAAAGCTTCGGGGCACGTGGATGCGTTCAACGATCCGCTGATTGACAATAAAGACAGTAAAAAACGCTATCGTGCCGACGTGTTGATTGAAGAATTGCTTGCCAAATTCGATGAGAAAATCGATAAAGAAGTAGAAAAAGCGGCGAAACGTTTCGGTGAAAGTTTTGACGAAACAATGTATCGCCAGACCAATCCGCGCGTGCTTGAAAATCAGGCAAAAAGGGATGAAATTCATGCTCGTTTTGTAAAAGCCTTGAACGACAGCAATCTAGATGAATTGCGTCAAATCATCGTGGACAATGAAATTGCCTGCCCGATAAGCGGCACAAGAAACTGGACCGATGTGCGTCAATTTAACCTGATGTTTTCTACCGAAATGGGTTCAACTGCCGATGGTGCAACACGAATTTACCTTCGTCCGGAAACGGCACAAGGGATTTTTGTAAATTACCTGAACGTACAGAAAACCGGTCGGATGAAAATACCTTTCGGCATTGCACAAATCGGAAAAGCGTTTAGAAATGAGATCGTTGCACGTCAGTTTATTTTCCGTATGCGCGAATTTGAACAGATGGAAATGCAGTTTTTCGTTCGTCCGGGCGATGAGATGAAATGGTTTGAGCATTGGAAAGAATTCCGCTTGAAATGGCACAAAGCACTAGGGCTTGGCGACCAAAAATACCGCTTCCACGACCATGACAAACTGGCTCATTACGCCAACGCAGCTACGGATATTGAATTTGAAATGCCGTTTGGCTTCAAAGAAGTGGAAGGAATTCACTCGCGCACGGATTACGATTTGTCGCAACACGAGAAATTCTCCGGCAAAAATATCAAATATTTTGACCCCGAGCTGAACCAATCTTACGTACCTTACGTGGTGGAAACTTCCATCGGGCTGGATCGGATGTTCCTTTCCATCATGGCCGGTGCCTACACCGAAGAGCAGCTGGAAGGCGGCGACAGTCGCGTGGTACTGAAATTCACTCCGGCTTTGGCTCCTGTGAAAGCGGCCGTTTTGCCATTGGTGAAAAAAGATGGACTGCCAGAAAAAGCACGTGAAATTTTGGATGAACTGAAATTTGACTTCAAATGCGTGTATGACGAAAAAGACAGTATAGGCAAACGTTATCGTCGTCAGGATGCCGTAGGTACGCCATTCTGCATCACTGTGGATCACCAGACGCTGAAAGACAATATGGTTACCATTCGCCATCGCGACAGCATGGAACAAGATCGTGTTGTCATCAGCGACCTCCACAAAATCATTGATGCACAGGTGAATATGAAGAATTTGTTTAAGAAGATTGTGTAGAAATCTTACTTAAATGCATAAAAAAACGTTTCGGCTGAATGCTGAAACGTTTTTCGTTTAAATTCTTTTGATTTGAATTTACACCTCATAATCCACACAAGCCCTTCCGGTACGCATTTTAGAAAGAATGGCACCCACTTTTTTATGCTCGGGATGCTCCTGGTAAGTATTAAGATCTTCAACCGAATTAAATTCGCAATACAAAGCTAAATCGTAATTGCTTGCGGGTGTTTCGGGATGATTTATTCCAACTTCGATTTTCTTCAAAACCGGAATTAAATCGATTAGTTTCTCAAATTCCTTTTTAAGCATTAAAGCGTTTTCAGATTTTGATTTTCCTTCGGCCTCGTCTGCCAATTGGAAAAATACGATATGTTTTATCATTGATGTTTAGTTAAATAGTTTATTGGTCAATTAGTTAATCTACTTCGTGCTTCGTGCTTCCAACTTCCGGCTTTATTCCATCTTCCTTGGATAATCTACCGTGTAGTGCAAACCGCGACTTTCTTTTCTTACAAGTGCTTGTTTTATAATCAGATACGACACACTAATCACGTTCCGAAGTTCACAAATTTCACGGGAAACCACAGAGCGCTGGAACAAACTTTCGGTTTCTCTGAAAAGAATTTCCAAACGGCTCATCGCTCGTTGCAAACGAAGATTGGAACGCACAATTCCCACGTAAGTACTCATTATTTGCTCCACTTCACGGAAGCTTTGTGTAATTAACACCATTTCCTCGGTCAAAGAAGTTCCCTCATCATTCCAAGCCGGAATTTCTTCGTTGTATTTCAGGTCTTTGATGCGTTCAGAAGCGTGTTTTACGGCAGTTTCAGCGTAAACAATCGCTTCAATTAGCGAATTGGATGCCAGGCGATTTGCACCGTGAAGTCCCGTGCGAGAGCATTCTCCAATAGCGTACAAACGCTTGATAGATGCCTCTCCGTTCAAATCCACAGCAATTCCGCCACACATATAATGTTGCGTTGGACGGATTGGGATGTAATCTTTGGTAATGTCGATGCCGTATTCCAGACATTTTTGGTAAATCATCGGGAAATGCTCCTTGGTTTCCTCCGGATCTTTATGTGTAACATCCAGATACTCAAAATCATCTCCGTAAATTTTCATTTCGTTATCAATCGCACGAGCCACGATATCACGCGGTGCCAAGGAACCACGCTCATCGTATTTTTGCATAAATTCTTTGCCTTTTTTATTTCTCAAAATGGCTCCGTAACCACGAATGGCTTCGGTAATCAAAAACACGGGACGCTCACTGTTAGGCGTGTAGAGGGCGGTCGGGTGAAACTGCACAAACTCCATATCCAAAATCAATCCACGTGCCCGATGCACCATTGCAATGCCGTCGCCGGTGGCGACTGGCGGATTTGTGGATGCGAGGTAAACGCTACCAATTCCGCCCGTGGCAAGCACCGTAACTTTGGAAAGGAAAGTGTGAATGTGATTGCTTTTTTGATTTAGCGCATACACGCCGTAGCACTCAATGTTGGGCGTTTGTCGAGTTACAATTTCGCCCAAATGGTGCTGAGTGAGAATTTCGATGGCAAAATAATGCTCAAAAACATCAATCCCGGGATGATTTCGCACTTTTTCGTTCAAGCTTTTCTGTATTTCAAAACCGGTATTGTCCTTGTGGTGCAAAATACGAAACTCGGAATGTCCGCCTTCTTTGTGCAGGTCAAATCGGTCGCTGTTTTCCTCCCGGTCAAAATCCACGCCCCAATTCAGCAGTTGGTCAATTTCCTTCCGTGCCTTGCCAATCACCTGCTCGACCGCATCCAAATCACAATGCCCATCACCGGCAATAAGCGTGTCGCTAATGTGCTTTTCGACGCTATCAGGCGGATACATCACAGTGGCAATTCCGCCTTGTGCGTACGATGTGTTGCTTTCTTCAAGCGTGGTTTTGCATAGCAGAGCCACTTTACCAAATTTGGAAGCTTTCAAGGCAAAACTTATGCCTGCAATTCCACCTCCAACAACGAGAAAATCGTATTTTTTAGTCATAATATTTTAGTTGACAAGTTTTTAGTAAACAATCAAACGATGAAGTCATCTTGACTTTTCTTTAAAACAGTAGAAAACATAGAAAAATAAATACCTATTCTCTTATTTTCGGAAACATAGAGAAAAATATCTACGATATTTTTAAACTATGTTCTCGATTTTCAATAAAATGGGATAAAAAAAGCTATTGTTTACTATGTTTTAAAAAGTTGAGATAAGTTCGATAAGAAACATTGTAATATTTAATCCCTTTTCTTCAACTGCACCACATTTTCCACATGATGCGTGTGCGGGAACATATCCACAGGCTGAACGGCTGTCACTCGGTATTTTTCATCCAAAAGTGCCAAATCACGTGCTTGTGTAGCAGAATTACAGCTAACATACACAATCCGCTTCGGCTCGGCCAAAAGAATGGCTTTAATCACATCGTCGTGCATTCCGGCACGTGGCGGATCGGTGATAATCACATCCGGCTTTCCGTGCGTGGCGATAAATTCTTCGGTCAGCACATTCTTCATATCGCCTGCAAAAAAGAGCGTGTTCTCTATTCCGTTCAGAGCCGAATTCACTTTCGCATCTTCGATTGCTTCGGGAACGTACTCAATCCCAACGACTTTTCGTGCATTTTTGGAAACGAAATTGGCTATTGTTCCTGTGCCGGTGTAAAGATCGTAGACCAACTCATCGCCAGTCAGTTCGGCAAAGTTTCGAGCGACTTTATACAATTCGTACGCCTGCTCAGAATTGGTTTGATAGAAAGATTTCGGCCCGATTTTGAAGCGCAGACCTTCCATTTCTTCGTAAATGGCGTCATTTCCTTTGAAAGTAATCACTTCCTGATCGGTAATGGTGTCATTCGCTTTGGAATTTATCACATATAATAAAGATGTGATTTGCGGGAATGTATCGGCAAGATGCTGTAAAAGCTTCTCACGCTCAATTTTATCTTCGTGAAAAAAGACCACAATCAGCATCAGCTCGTCCGTAGAAGTGGTTCGCACCATCATTGTTCGCAAGAAACCTTCCTGAATGCGCAAGTCAAAGAATGTCAGCTCATTTTCAAGAGCATATCTGCGAATTTCATTGCGAATTTGGTTTTGGATATCATCTTGAAGCCAGCATTTGTTGATGTCCAGCACTTTGTCAAACATTCCCGGAATATGAAAACCTACGGCATTCATCGTGTCAAATTCCTTCTCCTCTTTCATCTCCTCATACGTCCGCCAACGACGATTGCTGAATGTAAATTCCAGTTTATTTCGGTAAAATGTCGTTTTCGCCGAACCTAAAATCGACGTAATTTCCGGCAATTCCACTTTTCCAATTCGACGTAAGTTATTTTCAACCTCTATCTGCTTGTGCTTCAATTGTTCGGCATAAGGTAAAATCTGCCATTTACATCCGCCACAAATTCCGTAATGCTCACAAAAAGCCTCCGTCCTAACAGCCGATTTTTCCACAAAATCAATCACGCGAGCTTCCATAAAACTGCTTTTCTTTTGGGTAACTTGCAGATTTACAACGTCGCCCGGCACGGCGAAAGGCACAAATGTTACCACATCATTCACTTTGGCGATAGACTTCCCTTCGGATGCCACGCCGGTAATCAACACATTTTCGAGAATTGGAAGCGATTTCTTTTTACGAGCCATTTTATTTATTTTCGATTGCTATTTATTGATTTACAAAGGTAGAGATTTTTTGGAAATAATGATTGAAAACTGCTTTTGGATTTATGTATTAAAGTAAAATTAGCCAAAATTCGAACGAATAGAAAGTAGCTGAAAATCTTGCTAATTTTTAATACTTCTTTCAGAAAAATTAATGAAATATCCATTGAAAAACAGCTATCTTTGTGCTCGAAATTTAGCTTTTTTCTCAACACATTTTATGAAATTCAATTTATCCGTTTTTTCTGCATTTTTAGTGCTTGTAATTAGTTTTAGTTCATGCAAGGATATCACAAATACCGCTTTGAACTTGATGTCATCCAGCGATACTGCGTCGGTGGTTTTCCCGGCTCCGCTTGGCTCTGTGAGCGATTATGAAAAAATCCTGAGCAACGAAGAAATTCGTGCATTGGACAGCATTATCATGCAACACGAACGAAAAACGGATAATAAAATCAGCATTATAACCGTAAAATCCATCAAACCGTATGGCTCATTAAACGAGTATTGCGAACAGCTTTTTAACAGTTGGGAAAATGGCGATAATAAAGTAAAAAGCGTATTAATCGGGCTTTCAGAGAATTCAAACGATGTTCAAATTATCGTGGGCGGTGGGCTGAAAAAGAGATTGACCGAAAAAGACAGCAAACGAATTATCAAAAAATCCATCCAACCGAATTTGGAAGAAGGCGATTTTTATAAAGGCCTTGAAAAAGGATTGCAAAAGATCATTGCTGAAATTTAGGCTGAATTTTTCCAAAAAAGGCATTTTTTTAATTCTTTGAAAAAGTTAATTTTCAGCCATTTTCAAAGAAAAAAATATTTTTTCAAATTGACTTATCAACAGCCAATTTTTACATTCCTAAAAATCAACATTTTATCTTGTTGATAAATCTGTTGAAAACTTACCTGATAACTTGTTGACACAAACAAGCAAAAAAATTTGCAAAACCCATATCCCGGATGTTATATTTGCAACAAGAGTTATTACTCAACGAATTTAATAGAATGTTGATGCGCTCTTTGAAATACTGAAACATCCAACAAACCGACATGTAAAATTTCAAAACCGAGTAATCGGATGCGAAAATTGTTGAGAGTAGATAAGTAAAAAATAAGAACTTGGATGGGAATTTTGGACCGTTCTTCGGAACGCAAAAAGATTAACAGACCTGCAAAGATTTTTGGGTATCAACTCATATCTCAAACTGACCTTCGGGAACGAGTGAGAAAAGCAAGATTACAAATGTTGGTTAAAAACAGAGTAAACAACCTGAGGGTTCAAAGAACCAGACAAGCGGTATGATGAAATGATTGGGCAACTGATCAGGAAACATATCCAATTGGTAAAACAGCGAAAGCCGTTTTAACGCCTTAAAAGGTTGATTAGTATGTTAAATTTTCAATCACCACACCGGGAAATTCAAGACCTTTGCAAAAAGGAATTAGTTGCACCGTAGTGATAGAAAGGGTTCGTTATCGAAATCAAGAAAATGCAGCGGATTTTTCCAACGCAATTTCAACTTCCTAACAGGATTTTTTTCAGAAAATAAGATAAAACGGATTTGACATCAGAGGCAAGATAAATGAACTGCAAAGTTCGAATTTCGAGCATCCGATATTGCGCAAGCAAACAAGCCGAACCTTCTTCATTACTGAAATACAGTAAACGCCGCGGGTCAAACCAAGACAATTACAATCCATCACAGGAACGATTTCAGATAAAAGATAATCCGGAATTGGAAATCAAAGCAAGATAACAGAACCGAAAGTTCGATTTTCATGCATTCGATTTTGCGTAAGCAAACAAACCGAACCTTCTTCAACATCAGAAATGTAGAAAAAGCCGCGGATTAAACCAAAGCCGCTTCGCTCCCTCACCGGAAAAATTTCAGATAAAAAGATAACACGGATTGGACATTGAAAGCAAGATAACAGAGCCGTGAAGTTCGAATTTCAAGCTATTGAAACTGCGCGAGCAGACCAAACCGAAACTTCTAAAAAGCCGAACATACACCAAATCAAACCATATTTTCATTGAGAAATCAACGAGAAAAACACAGGTAATTCTTTCTTCCTACACATTGGTTATTGATTTACAAGATTTGAAATGCAAGTGAATGCGATTATCGGTTCGCCGAAAATCAGGTGCAAACATGCAAGTTTGAATGTGAACTTCGTGAAAATGAGCAATCATCGGAACGGCTACACTAGTGAAAACAGTTGATAAAGTAGCTTTGGAAAAAAGTTATGCGTAAACTGCCGAACGAAAAGCAAACGGTAAAGCAAGTCAAATTCAGGATACTTTCTGCTTCAAGGAAACGAGCGAGAAAAGACAGTCGATAAGACTGGAATTCAGAACTTGTACAATGAGCGGATGCGATGCGAAGTACAAGGATTTCAAGACGTTAACTATCCAAATCAAACTCCGGATGAAAAATTCAGCATTGAAAAAGACAATCAAAATTTTATTATTGATTAAGGGGGTGTCCGTTAAAGGCGCCCCCTTTCTTATTTTAAAACCTGCTACATCTGCATTTTGATTTCAGAAAAATTAATTAGAAGCTTTGCGCATCCAAGCCACAATAAATTTAATGTCAATCGGAGAAAATTTATCTTTCAGTTTGCTGAAAACGCTTCCGCCAGAGTCGGAATTTTCCAAAATTTCCTGTGCTTTTTTCAGATTTTCTTTGGAAACAAAGCGCTCCACTTCCAACTTTCCATTTTGAACAAACTCAGCCAAATGTCCTGCAATAGTTGTTACTGTGAGGTTTCTCTCCGAAGCTATTTGCTCCAAACTTTTCCCGAATTGTAGCGCATCGTAACTCAATTGCGCCGAAGAACCTTTTACTTTTTTCTCTTTTTTCACTCGCTTTTCTCTTCCGAAAAGTTCTCCCATGGCAGATTTAATACCATTTTCCTCGCAATAATCACGAATAATTTCGAGAAACTGCACACCATATTTATCGTATCTCGCCTCTCCTATTCCACTGATTTTAAGCATGTCCGCTTTGGTTTGTGGTAAGAAATCGGCCATTTCAAGAAGCGTTTTACTATTGGCAATCAGGTAAATAGGTAAGCCGGTTTCATCCACTATCACATTTCGCATTTCATAAAGCATTGATAAAAGTTCCGGATGTTTCGATTTTACTTTCGTTTTTCTTTGAGAGCGTGAGTAGGAAATAATTTTGAACGAAGGCATTTCGAATGATTTCCGCAAATCAAAATATTTTTCGATGCTAAATCCATCCCTCACACCATTTATCCAATGCAATTTTTGATGAGAAAAAGTAAAAATATCGGCAAAAAACTGGTCGTAATCATCCGCATTATCTTTGCTATCGGTCAATGCCGGAGATTGCTTTAAGGTGTCAATCAAAGTGTTAAGCTTTTCTGAAAAGTAGGTAGCAGAAGCCTCTAATCTAATATTTAGTAAATCTTCATTGAAAATTTCACCATTTACGATTTGCGAAATCTGCGCTCCAAATCTTTCTCCAACTTCATTCAGATGACTGATTTGAGAACTGATATTTTTCAAAAACTCAGGTGTTTCTTCGCTAAACGACGATGCAACTTCATTAGTGCTCAAAATCCATCGACTGGAAACTGTTTGCATTTGTCTAAAATTAAATATCGACAATAAAAGCGAAAGGAAATATTGCTTTCGAGAGAGTGAAAAATTATTTTGTAGTTGTTCAAGAGAAAAATTTCTAGATGAAAACTGGATGATTTCATTATCATTTTTTATCGCAGTTTCATTAATTTTGCTTTGCAAAACCAAGCCTTCAAGCGTCCTGCAACGACTTAACGCCACATACACTTGTCCAGGTGCAAAAGCCATTTCGGCATCTATCACGGCTTTATCGAAGGTCAAACCCTGACTTTTGTGAATAGTAATGGCCCACGCCAATCGCAATGGGAACTGCGTGAATGAGCCGATAATTTCTTGCGAAACTTCGAGCGTGGCTTCATCGGCCTGATAGCGAATATTCTCCCAAAACATGGGACTTACTTCAATTTCAGCTTCATCTTCCGGACACTTTACAAAAATTGTATCCTCTTCGAAAGCAGTTACAACGCCGATTTTTCCATTATAAAACCGCCGTGGATTTTCCGTGTCATTCTTAATGAACATCACTTTGGCACCCACTTTCAGTTCCAGATTTTCATCCACAGGATAATTTCTTTCACTAAAATCTCCTTTAATTTGTGCCTTAAAATATCGGGACGGCTTATCAATTCCATCTAATTCCTCCCGATTAATTCGGTCAGCTTTGTAATTATGTGTAGTCAGAATTACGTAAGTATCGTCCTTCGGAGGCGTAAAAAGCGGATTATATCGCTGTTCCAGCAATTCAAAACTCGCTCGCGAAAGTTGATTATTCCGGATCTCATTGAGCAATTTTATAAAATGAATATCCTTTTGCCTAAATATTTTCTCAAACTCGATATGCACAAATGGTTTTTCCTGAAAAACCTGACTATTAAAGAAATACACACCTTTATAAAACCGAGAAAGCATGCTCCATTCCTCCTGCTGAGCCACGGGTGAGAGTTGATACATATCACCGATAAAAATCATCTGCACGCCGCCAAAAGGCTCATTGTGTCTATATCTGACGCTCCGAAGCACCGTGTCAATCGCATCCAGAACATCCGCTCGAACCATACTTATTTCATCAATCACAAGCAATTCCAACTCACGCAATACTCGCCGCCGATTGGCATGCATTCGCATTTTTCCGATGAGCTCCTTTCTTCCTAACTCTGTGGGAATAAATGGTGTAAACGGCAGCTGAAAGAAGGAATGAATGGTAGAGCCACCGGCATTAATTGCGGCAACGCCCGTGGGTGCCACTACCGCCATTTGTTTGGGTGATGTTTCTCTCAATCCTCGCAAAAAAGTGGTTTTTCCGGTACCGGCTTTTCCCGTCAGAAATACGTTTTGATTGGTCAGTGTCGCAAAAAGTTTGGCGTAATCGTGGGTAGAATAATTTTCGGACATAGTATATTCGATTTTTGAAAATGAAATTCTGTTATAATTGAGAATTTTTCTGAAAGAACAAAATTAACGAAAAAAGCTGTGCAAGCCAATCATTTAAAACAAGCAATCCCGAAAAAATCGGGATTGTCTTGTATTATATTGAAATTTATGCTTAGAAATTGAGCATTCTCAAATCTTTATCCACCAAAATTCCGTGTTGCACTTGCAAATTAAATTTCACGGCACGTTTGGCTTTTAGTTGGATTACAAACAGCGTTTCAGAACCGTTCAAAGCCGCTTTATCGCCTACATTCACGAATGTCGGGTAAAGCACTTTATCTCCGTTGGTATGCAGACGGTCGTTTGTAAAGTTTTGCATTTGCTTCATGTTCAGAGACTTCACGCCTACAAAATCAAAATCGCTACTATTATACGGCATCGCAAAACTCAAGGCATTTACAGATTTCAAATCTTGCCCTTTAACTGTAATTTCAAGCGTTTCGCCTGCTTTCAGATTGGTTTTTGAAGCTGTGAAATTCAGTTTTCCACTGACTTTTTCAGATTTTTGAGCACTTGCTCCGCCTTCCAACTGCACAGCCGCATTGGAAATATCATAAGCGTCAATCAGATTATTTTTGTTCACATCGCCACGACTTACATAGCCTTCAAAATCACCATCACCCAATCGCAATCCGGTGTAATTCAGGTACGAAGTCAAGTCGTTGGCATCAATTAATTTGTCGTTATTGATGTCGCCCGGCAAGTAACTTTCGCTTCCGGCCACTTTGAAAATGTAAATTTCTCTACCTGAACCGAAATTGCCAACACCTTTTTCTACAGTCATTTTCACGTAGCGAGCCGTTGGCTGAGTGTCAAACACGAATGTTTTGTGGTCAAAATTCGCTTTCCACTCAAACGAACCTGCTTCTGTCCAGTTTTCTTTGTCGTTACTGTAGAAAATTCGTCCTTTCTCAATCATTCCGTTCAGACCGCTGTTGCGTGGCAAATATTCCAATTTATCCAGTTGATTGATTGATTTCAAGTCCATTACCATATCAAACGGAATGGCATTCACGCCGTATTTGGTGTGCATCATATTGCCTTCATCGAAGTCAAACATACGTCGCAGGTTTTCGCCGCCTTGCATTTCAGCTGTACTTTCTCCCGAAATACCGCGAATAGCAAACTGAAGCGGATCGGCTTTTGTTTTGGCTGAATAATTCACCCAGTCTGATGCGCCACTTTTGTTTACTGCACGCAGTTTGAAACCATAATCCGTTTCGGGAAGCAAGTTTTCTATTAGCAATTCGTTGTCTCGAATGGTTGAGTACAGCATTCCATCAAATTCAACTTCATAGAAATCGGCATTTGCAGTTTTTTTCCAAGTAAGTTTCAGGGTGTAAGCCGTTGCATTTGTATCTACAACCAACAAGTTTTCAGGGCTTTGAAGTTGTCCTTCCGTATTTAGAAGGTCGCTTTTTGGTTCATTTACAAAGCCTTTTATCTGCAAATAAACACCATTTTTTGTAACATCAGTTGCTGCAATTTTTACCCAAACTTGTGGATTTTTTGTGATTTTCACATCAACAAAACTGCTGTCAGCAGTTGCAAATCGGTTAAATTCCGGTGCAGGATTGTATAAGTAAACATTCTTAGCATTATCATATTCTGCCAATGTTTTCACTTCTTTCAAGCGTTGTTTTTTACCGGAAATTCTGGCGGTAATTTTCTTTGGTTTTTGACTTAGATTTACTTTTATTTCAGTCGATTTTTCCTTTACAAACCCACTGAAATCACCTTTTGTTGGCTCAATTTCCACTGTCGCAATTCCTTTTTCAAGCGAAGCTTTTATGACTGTTTCCGTGTATTTTCCACTCAAATAATCAATCGTTTCGCCATCGTCATCGTACTCGGTAAAACTCGTCTTTCCCGAAGGGTAAATTTCGTAAATCCGATTGTCTTTTCTTACTTCTGATGGATTGTTGTTTGGATTGGTCATCGGGATAATGGCACCATTTTTCACAAAAACAGGCAATTTCCAAATCGGATAATCCAGGTTATTCAGAATGCGTCCGCCATCGTATTTTTGACCGGAAAAATAGTCAAACCATTCGCCTTCAGGCAGATAAATCCCATTTCGGATATCATTTCCATCCTTATCAGCACGCGTATTTTGATAAATAGGTGCAACTAAAAAATAAGGACCGTACATAAATTGGTACTGCGTATTTTTGCCCAAAGTATAAGGATTTTCTTCTTCCAGGAACATCGCGCGAATTTGCGGTAATTCACTCACAGAGTGCTGTGCAATGCTGTACGCATAAGGCAAAAGTTCCGATTTTAGCTTCAAATAATTCCGGTTAATGGATGTCGCAGGTTCGCCGAGCGCGTGAGGATATTTTTCGTTGCTTCCCCATCCGTCCATATTAAGTTGCATCGGTGTGAAGGTTTTCCATTGAAAATCACGGACATTCACCGCTACATTTTTCCCTCCAAAAATTCCGTCCATATCAGAAGTGATATTCGGTTGCCCGGAAAGCCCGGAACCAATATACGTAGGAATGTGAAAACGGATATATTCCCACACACCGCCGGTTTGGTCGCCACTCCAGATGGTGGCGTAGTGCTGCGTGCCTGCCCATCCGTCCAACGAAATGATAAACGGACGCACTTTATTTCCGTGTTTTGGCATAATGTTAGCCACGTCCTGCACGCCATTCAGTCCGAAAGAATATCCGGCTCCAACCCAGGCTACATCGGTTTTGAGTGCTTTTACGCCTGCTACGCCTACTTCATTGATAATGTCGCGTTGCAAAAGTGGTTCCACGCCTTCTTTCGGGTGCAAGTCAGATTGTGTCCAAAGCCCGATTTCTACTCCGTTTTTGCGAGCATAATCTCCAAATTTCTTCAAGTTTTGAATATTGCCTTCCAGCGTTTCTGTTTGTCCGTAACCCGCACCATAGCCGTCGTTTGGCAAAATCCAGCCCAGCGGCATATCGTGTGCTTTGTAGCGGTCAATCACTCCACGCGCCGAAAACATATAATTATTTAATTCGCCATTCAAACTTTCTTTTACTCCGCCGTTGTCTTTTTGGCTCTCTTTGTAGCGTTTGCCGTCTTCAAATAAAATTCCTTTCTTATCTTCCACCCAATAATCGCGATTATAGGCATTCAAGTGTCCTTGATAAAATCCAAATTTTGGGATTAAAACGGGTTTTCCGGTAAGTTGGTAGAAATCATTAAGAAGTGGCACAATGCCGTCATTCACCATAAAAAACACGTCCAAATAATCAGAATTGTGCGTCAGTTCAACCGTATTTTTCACTTTTGCTCCGAAATCATACACTCCTTTTTTAAATGTATAACCCATAAATCCATAGCCTTCCGTGGACCAATAAAATGGTGTTGGCGAGGCGACTCCACCATCTGTCCAGCTGTTTTGATTTTCAATGGCAATGGCTTTTCCTTTATGAGAAAAACGTCCGTTTTGAACACCGCCACCGTAGAAATATTCGTTCGGATTTTCTTTTAAGCTGATTTTGTAGCTGTTTTTATCAAACGAAATAGGTGCAATTGACTGAGCCACCACTCGATTTGTTTTCAGATTTTTCAGCAAAAATATGTTCGTTTTTTTATCAAAAATAAGTTGTAATGCATTTGTTGAGATGGTTATTTTTCCGCCCTCATCCTGTGTAGTCAACTGCCCAACAGCTTTACGTGGATTTATAATCAAAATCTCAGCCGGCGGCGTAGCTTGCGGATGTCGCATTGCTTTTCCGGAATTATCTTGGTACATTCTGAAAATATTTTCACCGTAGAAGTCGAGCAGCATCTTCTGATTGTCAGAAAAGCTGATTTCTACCGTGGTAGCATTGAGTTTTTTTACTTGGGTAATGCTTGGAACTTCCTGCGTTGAAGCAATTGCTTGTGCAGAACTTGCACTAAATGGAAACACAAACAGACATGCTGTAAGTGCAATTAAAAGAAATGTTTTGAGTTTCATTATTGTGATTTTTTATAATTTCAAAATTTGTAAAAATGATCAAGGTTAACATTCAAAACTCTGCAAAACAAATGCTTTGCAGAGTTTTAATGTGTTTTATTTAATAGAAAGTAATTGCAAAATAATCACTGTGCTCCCTTCATAAATTGATAGGTTGTTTCAAGCGAATCTTCGTCATCAGTAATTACCAGAATTTTGTCACCTACATGTAGTTCGGTATTTCCACGCGGAATAAAAAACTGATCATCACGTCTCACCATCGCAATCAAAGTATTGTCAGGCACATTCAAATCCATCAATCGTGAGCCATTTGCCAAATATTCATCTTTTATGGAAATTTCGCTCATGTATGATTTTATTTCGTCTGCAATTTCCACATCAAAACTTTTCAGTTTGCGTTTTGAACGAACAATCTCAGAAAGTTTCAGCCATTTGGCCATAGAACTTACCGTTGTTCCTTGAACCAGCAGCGAAATTATTGTGATAAAGAATACAATATTAAAGATAGTTTTGGCGTGCGAAATTTCTGAAATCCACGGATACGTAGCAAAAATAATTGGTACCGCACCACGCAATCCTACCCAAGAAACGTAGTTTTTAGCTCGTAAAGACATTTTCCTGAATGGCAGTAAACAAGCATGTACGGTAATTGGACGCGATACGAAAATCATAAACACACCAATCACAATTCCAACACCTGCAATCGGCAGCAATTCGGACGGATTGACAAGTAAACCGAGCGTAAGGAACATCAGAATTTGTACCAGCCAAGTCACTCCGTCGAAGAATTTCAGCGAACTGCGCTTGTGTACAAATCGGCTGTTTCCAATAAATAGACCGCCTACATAGACTGCCAGATAGCCGTTTCCACCAATAAATGTGGTAAATCCAAATAGGAAGAACATCAACGTTACGAGCAGAACTGAATACAGCGCGTCGTTGTCGAGATTAATTTTATTGATAATTCTCACAAAGAATTTTCCTAAGAAATATCCGGATAATCCACCCAGCACCAATTGCTTAACAAACATCCAGGCTGCAGCCCAAGCATCTATTTCTGGCGATTGCAAAAGCTGTATCAGAATGATAGTGAGCATATACGCCATCGGGTCGTTACTACCACTTTCAAACTCAAGAAGCGGACGAAGATTTTCTTTTAGCGAAAGGTTTTTAGAGCGAAGAATGGAAAATACCGAAGCCGAATCGGTAGATGACATCACACTGGCAAGCAGCAGCGATTCAAGCAAAGAAAAAGTTACGGCGTTGAAAAAATTATTGGTCAGCCAATAAATAAAAACTCCCGTAATTAAGGCTGTGAGCAGTACTCCAATGGTAGCCAGCACCAAGCCTTGCACGGCAATGGGTTTGATTTCATTCATCCGAGTGTCCATTCCACCGGAAAACAGAATGATGTTTAGCGCTACAACACCAATGGCTTGAGCAATTTTAGGCGAATTAAACTCAATGCCCATCCCATCGCTTCCAAACAACACTCCAATCAACAAGAAAAGCAACAAAGTAGGAACACCGAATCGACTTCCCATCTTACCTACCAGTAAACTTATAAAAAGTAAAACTGATATAATCAATAAAAAAAGTTCAACTGTAATGTTCATAAAATTAATTTTCTCTTATTTTCTGCAAAGTTAAGATTTTATGTCAAAACTTTTACAATACAAGGGCACTAATTATTTGATTTATCAATAAAAAACAGTATTTTTGTTCCAGCAAGAAAATATTTTTTTCATTTTCCTTCGAATTATTTTGGCATTTCAAAATAAAGCAGTACATTTGCACTCGCAAAAACAACGAAGGTACCATAGCTCAGTTGGTAGAGCAAAGGACTGAAAATCCTTGTGTCCCCGGTTCGAT
>CAZCIU010000009.1:0-20358 GCA_964498765.1 uncultured Paludibacter sp.
CTTTTTCAATTTGTATAATTTCGAAATACTCAAGGCATTTTATATACAAAACTATTGATACTCATTCCAGCTCCTACAGAAGCAAGCACAAGTATATCGCCTGAAGTAGCAGAATTTCCTTCCAATTCACCGGTTACCAGCAAGTCATACAACGTTGGAACTGTTGCTACCGACGAGTTCCCAAGCCAGGAAATCGTCATTGGCATCACATCTTCCGGCACTTCTTTAATTCCGTAAAGTCTGAACAAACGACTGATAATTGCATCGTCCATTTTTCCATTTGCCTGGTGCAAAAGGACTTTATGAACATCGTTGATATGAAGATTAAGCTTGTCAAGTCCGGCTTTAATAGCCTGCGGTACAAACTCCAAAGCATACATATACAACTTCCGACCATTCATTTTCAAGTACAATTTTCCGGTTTCAGCTTCTTCTTTTTTATAAGAATAACCCATTTTTAACATTTCAGAATATTCGTAACTGTCAGAGCGCGTTACGTGTCCCAAAATTCCAACCGGAGTTTCACTTTCGACGGCTTCAAGCACTACTGCAGCAGCTCCATCAGCATAAATCATACTGTCTCTATCATGTGGATCTGAAATTCGGGAAAGAATATCTACTCCGATTACCAAGATTTTTTTCGCATCGCCGGATTTGATAAAATAATCCGCTTGAATCATAGCCTGAACCCATCCCGGACATCCAAAAAGAATATCATAAGCTACGCAAGCAGGATTTTTAACTTCCAGTTTTTGTTTCAATTTAGCAGCTACAATCGGCATGATATTCGTCCGTTTATCCGGCGTGGTATCCGCAAAATTGTGTGCTACAATAATATAATCGAGGTTTTCCTTATCAATTCCAGAAGATTTTAATGCTTTTTCTGAAGCAAATAACGCTAAATCAGACACATTCTGATCATCCGATGCATACCTGCGAGACTCAATTGTCGTTATTTCTTTAAATTTTTCAATAATTTGCTCGTTAGGAGTCTGGATTTTTTCACCTTCATTGTCATAAAACTCTCTTGACAGAAAATCTTCATTTCTAACGATTTTAGGCGGGAGATAACTACCGGTTCCTGTGATTACACTGTAAATAGGCATAATTTTCAACTTGTTATTAAATTATAAAAATCTAACGCAAAATTAATCATTTTTGTTCTCATTTCCTCCATTATGTAATAAAAAAGCTAAAGATTAACAAACTCACGACGATTTTTTCATTTTTTTTCAAGGAAATATAAAAAATACAGATAATGAACATATTTATAAATAAAATAGTTAAATTTGTAGTTTGAAATTATTTCTGATACCAATATATATTTGGGAACGCCGAAAATCCGAATTTGAATTATAATAAAACAATTAAAATATGAATATTACAGACAGATTTTTAAAGTATGTGAGTTTTCACACCACTTCGGATGAAAACACAAAAATGACGCCTAGTACGCCCGGGCAAATGGTTTTTGCAAAATATTTGGCAGATGAGCTGAAATCAATTGGAATGAAAGAAGTTACGCTCGATAAAAATGGCTATGTAATGGCCACTTTGCCGGCAAATACTTCGAAAGAAAACGTGCCAACTATCGGTTTTATTTCGCACATGGACACCAGTCCGGATGCAAGCGGAAAAAACATCAAACCGCGTGTGGTTGAGAATTATGATGGTGGAGATATTTTGCTAAATGAAGAAAAAGTGATTGTGCTTGAGACAGAACTTTATCCGGAAATTTTACAATATAAAGGCAACGATATCATCGTTACAGATGGGACTACTTTGCTTGGTGCTGATGATAAAGCCGGAATTGCAGAAATTGTTTCGGCAATGGAATATCTGATTGAGCATCCGGAAATTAAACACGGAAAAATCAGAGTTGGATTTACGCCCGACGAAGAAATTGGGCAAGGCGCAGACCATTTTGATGTAAAAGCTTTCGATGCTGAATGGGCTTACACAATGGACGGAAGTACATTAGGCGAACTTGAATACGAAAATTTCAACGCTGCTGCTGCTAAAGTTACTATTCAGGGACTTAACGTGCATCCGGGTTATGCAAAACATAAAATGAAAAACTCGATGCGCATTGCTACTCAGTTTGTCAGTATGCTTCCACGCCACGAAACTCCCGAACACACAGAGGGTTACGAAGGATTTTATCACTTAGTTGGAATGGAAGGAACTGTAGAGCAGTCCACTCTGAGTTATATTATCCGTGATCACGACCGCGATCGCTTTGAGCGTCGTAAGAAAGAATTCCAGCATTTAGCTAACAAAGTAAATGCTGAATTTGGTGAAAATATTGCAACGGTTGAAATTCGCGACCAATACTTCAATATGCGTGAAAAAATAGAACCTGTAATGCACATTGTAGATTTGGCTTTTGAGGCTATGAAAGAAAATGGAATTGAACCTATCGTAAAGCCAATTCGCGGTGGTACAGATGGTTCCAGACTTTCGTACGAAGGACTTCCTTGCCCGAATATCTTTGCCGGAGGGCATAATTTCCACGGAAGATTTGAGTATGTTCCGGTTCAAAACATGGAAAAAGCAATGATGGTAATTGTAAAAATTGCTGAGTTGCTGGAGAAAAAGTCGTAAATCAGATTAGCTGGATTTTTGAGAAGAAATTCCAACTAATTTAACCTATAAATTCTTTGAAAACTTTTAGAGAAAAGCTGTTTTCTCTAAAAGTTTTTTCTGTAAACTCAATTTGAAATCAGTCAGTCAATGAGTGATAATCTGAAAGAAAAAACGCTAAACGCTGTCAAATGGTCGGCTGTAGATCGATTTGGACAGCAAGCTATACAGCTCATTATCAGCATTCTTCTGGCCCGATGGCTGGATGTAAATGTGTTTGGCTTGATAGCTATGCTGGCTGTGTTCAATGCGCTTTCTTTCGTGTTGATTGATAGCGGATTTGGGCAGGCTTTAGTCCGAAAAAAGTCCAATGACCCGAATGAACTCAGCACTATTTTCTTTTTCAATCTGAGTGTCGGGATTTTTTTATATTTATTGTTGTTTTTCACCGCGCCCTACATCGCTGCTTATTACAACGAACCGCAACTAACACTCATCGCACGCATTGTATTTATCGCCATTCCGTTTAATTCGCTCTACCTCATTCCATTTGTGAAGTTAGGCATTGTGCTCGATTTCAAAAGCATTTCCAAAGTCAATATTCTTTCTACAGCTTTTAGTGGACTGATTGCCATTGTGTTAGCATTTGCAAATTACGGTGTTTGGGCTTTGGCTTGGCAAATGGTTAGTTATCATTTTTTTAGGATATTATTTTTCCATTATTTTGTAAAATGGAAACCAGTTCCGGTTTTTTCAATGGCTTACATCAAAGAACATTGGAAATTCAGTATCAATCTGCTTGGAACTTCATCCTTAAACGCCATTTTCAATAATATTTTCACTTTTATTTTCGGAAAATTCTACTCCGCCACCGTTTTGGGTTACTACTATCAAGCCAATAAACAAGCTGAAACGGTAAATTTTACTTTTATTTCCATTCTCACCGGTTCGTCGTACAATGTTTTTTCGCAAATTCACGAAGATACCGAGCGGCTTCGCCGGATTTTGAAAGAATTTATTCAAAAAGTAGCCGTTATAGTTATCCCTGTTGGGTTTTTTCTGATTTTTAGTGCGGAGGATTTAATCGTTTTGTTGATAAAGGAAAAATGGCTGCCTGCCGTTCCGTATTTTCAAATTATTAGTGCTGCGAATTTAATTGCACCGCTTTATTTGCTAAATATCAATGCTTTGAATGCCAAAGGATTATCCAGAAAAACATTTGCAATTGAAATTTTCAAAAAAGCAATGATTGTGGCTTGCATTTTTCTTTTGGTAAAATTTGGCGGAATTGCAATGATTGCAGGATACGCGGCGGTTTGCTGGATTAGTTATTTTATCAGTATGCGCGAGGTAAAATTCTCGTTATCATACTATTGGAGCAATCAAATTAAAGATATTTTGCCGGCTTTTGGCGTTGGGTTGATTGTGGGAGCTGGATGTTTTTTAATAACTTCACTCAATTTATCGCATCTGATTTCGTTGATATTAAAATCCATTTTAGCCGTAATTTTTTACATTGCCGTTGTGCGGATTTTGTACAAGGATTTTTTCTATAAAAGTCTCGAATACGTTAGAAATTTCTTGAATAGAAAGTGAGAAAATGATTTATTTATTTACAACAAATTTCCCGTACGGAAAAGGTGAAACCTTTCTGGAAACTGAGATTTCGTTCCTATCCGAAAAATCGGAAGTGACGATAATACCGCTATTTATCTCAGAAGATAAAAGGGAGACACCTGTAAATGTGAAAGTTGCTGAGCCACTTTTGAGTTTTAATCCCAAATCAAAAGGAAAACTGATTAAAGCCGGAATTTGTAATTTTTCACCACTATTCTTCGCTTTTTCGGAGTTTTGTTATAAAAAAGTTTTTCTGTCCAAAACAAAAATCTGGAATTTCAACACTTCATTTTTACTTTTCAGAGCTATTTATAAAAATGTCAATATTAACTTTTCTGAAAACGATATTCTTTATTTTTATTGGGCAGACAAATCGGCTTTAATTTTACCATTTCTGAAAAAGAAATATGCTTTCAAATCCGTTGTTCGTTTTCACGGAAGCGATCTCTACGAGGCTGCTAAAAGTGGCTACATTCCATTTCGTGAGCAAACATTCAAAGCTATTGACACAGCATGCCCAATCTCTGAAAATGGAGCCAATTATCTGCGTGAAAAATATAAAAACAAAGCACCAAAAGAGATTATAGTTTCTCGTTTGGGAGTTTTGAAGCAAGGCGAAAATCCTGAAAATAATAGTGAGATTTTTCATTTGCTTAGCTGCTCTAATGTCATTCCACTAAAGCGTGTTCATCTGATTGCAAAAGCACTACAATACATTGATTTTCAAATTAAATGGACACATATTGGTGATGGAGTTAATTTTGAGAAATTGAAAAAAGAAGTTGAAAATTTACCAAAAAATGTAGAGGTGAATTTGCTTGGCTCTATGCCGAACGAAGATGTTATGCAATTTTACCGTGAAAATCCGATTGATTTATTTATCAATGTCAGTGAATCGGAAGGAATTCCGGTTTCGATGATGGAAGTGCTTGCATTTGGAATTCCGGTAATGGCTACAAATGTGGGTGGTGTGGCTGAGATTGTGGATGAAAAAATCGGTGTTTTGTTGGATAAAAAAATAGATGAAAAAGAACTTGAAAAGCAAATTATTGCTTTCAAGAATAATCCAACTAACTGTCTGAAACGAGCCGAAGCGATAAAAAAATGGGACGAAAAATACAATGCGAGTAATAATTACACTTTTTTTGTCGAAAATATTTTACACAAATGAATTATACGGATAAAAACGGGGCGATAGAACGAATAAACAAAAAAGAGGAGCGAATTGTACTGGAATTGGGCTGTGGAACAACCAAACAATTTGAGAATTCGATTGCGTTGGATATTGTGGAACTGCCTAAAGTTGATATTGTTTGCGATTTAAATCTTGGATTTCCCTTTTTGGTGGATAATTCTGTGGATGAAATTCACTCTTCGCACTTTTTGGAGCATGTTGATGATGTGGGTCTGATGATGAAAGAATCATATCGAGTATTGAAAACGGGCGGAAAATGCGTTATCACAGTTCCGCACTTTTCCAATCCTTATTTTCACAGTGATTACACACACAGAACACATTTTGGGATTTATAGTATGAGCTATTTTTCGAAAGAAGCTTACTTTAAAAGAAGAGTTCCGGAATTTTACAACGATTTGAATTTTAGAATTTTAAGCGTAAAAGTAAATCTTAAATCACGCTGGTTGCTTCCTCGATTGCGAAATAAACTTTTGATGCGATTTATCAATAATAACAAAACTTTGCTCGAATTTTACGAAACGCATCTTTGCTACCGTTATCCGACTACAGAATTGACTTACATCATAGAAAAAATCTGATATGCAGCCCAAATTACCTTTAGTTTCTATCGTCATTCCCACTTACAATCAGCCGCAATACATTCTTCGCGCGGTGGAAAGTGCTTTGCATCAAGACTATGAAAATCTGGAGGTTATCGTGTCTGACGACAGCAGCAACGATGAAAGTGAGCAAATTCTGAAAGCTTATATTTCCGAAAATAAAATCCGTTATTATCACAATAATCCAAGACTTGGTCGGGTAAAAAATTACAGAACAGGCTTGTATAACCTGGCACAAGGCGAATGGACACTTAACTTGGATGGAGACGACTATCTCACTGATATGCAGTTTATTAGTTCTGCAATTCATGAAATGCTGCAAACGAATGAAACGATTGCTTTTATCCAAGCCGGTGGTTCCATTTTAGATGAGAATGGAAAATTATTGGAAAAAAGGATGCCCAATTGCGAAGGAAAATCTCGCGTTCTTTCAGGCGAAATATATTTAAATGAATTTGCTAAGAAAAGGCGATTTTTGCACTTAACTTCGCTCTACAACACAAAAATTGCCCGAGAAATTGATTTCTATCGCTTTGACAATCTTTCTTCTGATTTAGAAGCGTTTATGCGTTTGGCATTGATGGGAAATGTGCTTTTATTAAATAAGGACGTCGGCGTTTGGTTTCAGCATTCTAACAACACTTCGACTAATTCATCATCCGATGCAATTATTGAAAACACCAAATGGACCGATTCTGTTGCCAAATTTGCAATTCAGAATAAAAAAATGAGTTCGCTAAAAGCCAATTGGTGGAAAGAAATGGTGAAGCAGCAAGAACTTACTGGATTATTTATGAAAGATATTAAGCGAGCTAATTCCAAAAAAACTAAACTCAAATTAGCCGGAAAAGTACTTCGAAATCATCCAAAAACGTTCTTTTTCCCGGTTTTTTTGAAGAAGTTTCTATTCGATTTAATCTGATTATTTCACCAAATCCGAAAAATTTACTTCTATTACTTTCTCAAAATCAACCAATTCAGCTAATTCTTTATTATTTTCATTGGTCAAGTGTTCACTTGAACGATTGGAAATCAGCAGCTTTTTGCCATCCGAACTAAAGCTAAATTCCATAAAATTGATTTGAACCAAATCTTTAACCAACTTAGTTTGCTCAGGAGAAATTTCTGATTTCAACCAATTTTCAATGGTGAAACTCGGTAAATTTACTTTTATTTCATTCCAATTTTTGTCATAAAATTTGACATACGAACTACAAATCGGCGAACAAACCGAGTTAATTATTCCTATGATTTTAGAATTATCTGCTCGCTCAATCAGTTGCAATTCTAGCTTTGAAACCGATGTAGCTTGGATTTTTAGATTATTAGTGATAGTGTCCAATTGTAATAATCGCGCTTTTCCACCAAATAAATTATCAACTGAATCTCGCTCGGGATTTTTCTGATAATTCTCCACCAACTCCTGCTTCAGCGTTTTATCAAAAGAAGGCAAAAGATACACCGGCATATCCACAAAATAATTCACAATATTTTGCGCGTTTACTGTGAAATTTATAGAAAAAATCAGTGCTACAAATAAAAATATCTTCTTTAGTTTCATTGTCTATTGAGTTAAAATTGTGTCATTTTGAAGTGAATTTCCATTGGTCGAAATCGTGTCCGACTGAACACTGTCCGGCTTTTCTTTAGTTGAAATTGCGTTCATATAGCGTCTCCAAAGCTCACCCCAGGAGTTAAAATCTTCTTTATACATAATACCCACTCCTTGAATAAACGGCGCCGAACGCAGAGAATATCTGTCAACCGTATGATTGAAAGCTTTCAGTCGCCATTTGGAATTATCAGTGAGAATGTACTCCACATCAAGGTCGCCGATAATTTTATTTCTGGCAAAATTATCGTCTCGATAGCCAAAGTTTCCATTCACAATCAGTCGATTATTGGGCGTGTACATAATTGCCGTTTCGTATTCGCTGGTAATATCGCCGCCGTAGCCGGTGCTTCGTACATTTACGCCCAAAGACAAATTGCTGAAAAGTTGCGATAAATAATTATTCACTTGCCCAAATGCAGCACTCGATGCCAAAGATGACACATTACTAAATGTATTTCCCGCCAAATCACCTGCATTTCGATTATATTCCGGTGTGTAGAATTTCCCGAAAAGCAACAAATACACCATCTGCCGATTCATCATTTCTTCAGTATTAATCAAATTTCGAACTTGCATTTTCAGCGTTTCATCACTTGAAGGCAAGTCAACATTAAACTGAATATTCGGACTTGTAAGGTCTTCCGTTAAATGCAAAATCGCATTTACTGGCACGCTCGTTCTATCCGTAGTACGCAAAATATCTTCAGACATCAAGTCGTACAAAGACGCTGTCAATGTGTGAATTGCACGAATATCCAGCTGCGCTCTGAGCGGATCTCCAACCCAAACAATGGTGCTTCCCTCATCAATTTTGAATTGCTTGCGTATGATATTTTCAAGCGTAAAAATGTAATTTCCTTTCTCAATGGTATATCCGCCATACATTCTAAAATCATCCTCTCCGTACATCAAAAGGCGTAAATTCCCATTTCCAGTGGCCGAAATCATATCGCCGGCTTTCGGATCCAGAATAAGCTGAATTTCGGCATCCGGTGTCACATCCAAGTTCATACTCAGATTAATGCGGTTGGTATTTTCGTCTCTCGAATTGGTAATTTTAGTAGTTCCAATGCTGTCGTTCGGATTTACGAATGTGATAAAATCATTTTCGTTCGCCACAGAAGCACCGCCCACAGATACGTAAAACTTCGTTTTTGGTTGCGACTGCGCATTTATGTCAATGAAAGTCACATCTTCTTCGCCATAAATATGCACATCGCCGGTTCCATAAGCTTTTCCATAGAAAAAGTCATTATCTGTTGAGCGCGTGTTCAATGCAATCATATTTTTCGCATTGATTTTAATGTCGTAATTGAATCCCTTGAAAGAGCCATCGTGTGTGACAAGTCCGTTGAGAGTTCCGCTGTTTCCCTCCACATCAAAAACTTTGATATTATTCATCTCAATCGATTTGCGAGTCAGATGAATATAGTCTGAGAATGTGTAAGTTGTATTCAGAAAATCGATTGACAAACTGGTATTTTCAGCAAAGACATCACCTTCAAAACCGATGTTTTTCACCGGACCAAACATTCTTACCGACCCAGTTCCTCGTCCATTTACATTCTGCACAATTCCGCCCAACCAACGCTGTAAAAATGCGATATTCAGACGATTAGCATCGAAAACAAAATTTATAGAATCGCCTTCGAGTGAATATGCACCGTTTGCAAGTGCCACAGTATCATTTCCCTCCAGGAATGTTCCCGAAGCGAGCAGTTCGTTATCATTTTGACTCCAGCCGGAATAAATGTAAGCATCGCCAACAGGAGAATCGTTCAGACGTGCATCTTTTACAAACAAATTTGATTCAAAAATCGGTTGCTTCAGCACGCTTCTCACATTCGCAATTCCGGATGCTTTTCCATTAATTGAAATAGAATTCATCGGCAATAATCCAAGAATAAATCCAAGATCGATATCTTTCATTTCTACTTCCAAAACATCTTCTTGATCCTTGGAAACAATGCCATCGATTAACACATACTGGTTTTTATTCTGCACCTGGAACTTGTGAACATCAAAAGTAGAATCAGGATTTATCTCAATATGCGATGCTCGAACATCCCATACCGAATCGAACAAAATAACTTGTGTAGGCATAAAATTTACAAGTGCCGATGTCAGTTCATTTTCTTTGTAAATTTTGGTATAAGCCTGTAATTCACCGGCATTCACCACCGAATCATTGTTGTGCCAAGCAAACTGCGTGTAAACTGAGTCGTTTGCAGCAGCGGCTTTAATATTCAAATCGAGAACATCACCCGACAAACCAAGACTTCCATTGGCTGCCATATTCAGTTGCTGATTTTCATTGTCCAAAATCAATTTGATATCCTTGAATTGGCGTTTCCCTAATGACAAATACGGAGTTTCAGTATCAATTTGCATTCGATCGCTGCTTTCGTCCAAATAACCTTTAATGGTAGTTACTCCATCAAGCACTATTGGTAATTCGAAGACTTCGGAAAGCAATTTTGTGTCATTCAGCGTGAGGTCAATATCAATAAAGTTATCGCCATTTTGAATTTTACCTTTCTTAATAACATTCGTTCCGGAAAGTGAGGGAAGATAATTCTGTACAATCGACGTAACGCTCTGTGGAATAGTGCTGTATTTGAATTTTCCATCAAAATGACCGTTAATTAAATCAGATGTAATGGAAAAACGAGTTTTTTCGCCCACTTCTGATTCGAAAAGCAAAAGGTTCATTGCCAGCTCGTTACCTTTGTTCATAAACCGAATGCTGTCCAGCAACAAATATCCGTTCAGATTGTCCAGCGAATTTCCAACCATATTTGTATTTCCACGGAATGAAAGTTGCGATCCTTCATAGCTGTCAGTCAATTTCAGTGCATTTATATCGGCATTTTCCACAAATAAATCGAAATTCAAAATTGGCAGTTTTTGCGTCAAATCCACCACCCCATTGAAATCTGCCACTAAATTCGGATCGTTAATTTCCACTTCTCCTTCAAATCCGGTTCCATCATAATTTCCATCCAAACTGATATTTTGATAGTTGTATTTATTCAGATAAATTTCCGGGATATCGCCCGTGATTGTGCCTTGTAAGCTGCGATTGTGCAGTTTTGTTCCTTTGGTATTTATCTTAAATGCCGTTTTGCCGAGCGTATTATTCGCCAGCAATCGCCCCAACTGAAAACTGGAAGATTCCACCGTTCCGTTGTAGCGAAGATCGCGCATATTATTCTCCATTTGGAGTAAAATATCAGTTTTCAGACTTCCTACATCGGTTAGAATATTTCCATACGCCACTAAATTGCTGAAAAATCCGGAGATATTTCCCGAATATTTCACCGTTCCAAGGCGTCCAAGTTCTTTTGGCAGCACAAATGGTCGCTTCGTCAATTTTGAAATAAAATCCTGTGCTTCACCCCGATTCACTCTGAAGTCCTTCACATCAGCAAAGATAAATGTTTCGTCGATATCCGGAATTCCGTTCAAATCCACGTTTGCTTTCATCAGAAATGAGTTTCGATATTGCACTTCCAGGTCGCGAACGCGGAAACTGGAAATTCGACCAACGAGGTCTCCTTTAATTTTTACCGGATCATTCATTTGAGAAAAGTTTGGAACAAAAGCCGCCAAATCCTTCAAAACCACGTTTGAAGGTTTGATTTTGGCATTCCAGCGAACTGAATTCAAGATGCTTTTCAAACTGGAAATGCTGTCGTAATCCATTCGAACCGAATCGAGTTCAAGCTTGGAATTGGGGAGTTGGAGCGAAAGTGCAGGAAATCGAAAACCGGATTTATAACCTTGAACGCTGATTGTAAGTTTTTCAATAGTTAGTCCCGATTTTTCCTTGGCACTCAGCTCATTAATCATTGCACTAAGCGAATCTCCTTTGAAATAATCGACAGAAATTTTTGCATTAATATCTCTGATGTCAATACGATTTCCATCAAATCGGTTCGGTTCATTTTTAGCAGAACGCTGGAGATTGTACAGTTTGAAAGCCGAATTTGTCAGTCGTATATCCTTCAGATTAAACTCAATTGGTGAGGATTTTTTGTCTTTTTGCGGCTTCTTAAAAGCCTGAATTACAAAATCCAGATTATTCACTCCGGCAGAATCTGTTATCAGATTTCCCTGAAATCCATCCAGCAAAATTTCATTAAAAACGAATTTCCCTTTGAAGAATTTCCAGAAATCAAAATCTGCATAAGCTTTGTTGACGTAAAGAAGCGTATTTTTATTCTGGTCTTCGATGTAAAAATCTTCGAACTTGAAAGTGTTGAAAAAATGATAATCCACATTTCCGACTGAGACTTTTGTTTTCAGTTTTTCGGACACACTGGAAGTCACTTCTCGGGCAATATAATTCTGTACCTTATTGTTTCTCAATAAGATAAACAAAACAGCACTCCCAACTATAAGAGCAAGGAGTACGATCAAAATAATATTGCGGAAAGTTCTAATAAATTCAGTTTTTAATTTACAAAAGTAACTAATTTTTCGCTAATTAAGTATTGTAAACAGCCATTTAGTTTGTACTTTTGCAGAGTTTTTGAAATTGAATACAAAAATTAAACCATTCGCACACCCATTCATTTCTCAAAACAGTCAAACAAATCTACCAGTTTGGTGTTTTAGACAATAGACGATTACTTGATACAATGCAAAATAAGATTACTATACTCGGCATCGAATCTTCTTGTGATGACACTTCTGCAGCTGTCATTCAGGATGGTGTGATGCTTTCCAACATCACGGCAAGTCAGAAAATTCATGAAAAATACGGCGGTGTAGTGCCTGAATTGGCATCGCGTGCGCATCAGCAAAACATCATTCCGGTAGTGCATGAAGCGCTGAAGGAAGCCGGAATTGAGAAAGAAGAATTAACGACTATCGCTTTTACACGTGGCCCGGGATTACTCGGCTCACTTCTCGTTGGGACGTCCTTTGCCAAGGGATTTTCGCAGGCACTTGACATTCCGCTGGTGGAAGTAAATCACTTGCAGGCGCATGTTTTAGCACATTTTTTAAGTCAGGGAAAAGAGGATGAAAAATTTCCTTCGTTTCCTTTTCTTTGCTTGCTGGTTTCGGGTGGAAATTCACAGATTGTACTGGTTCGGGATTATTTGGACATGGAAGTAATCGGACAAACTATCGACGATGCAGCCGGCGAAGCGTTCGACAAATGTGCCAAAGTGATGGGTCTGCCTTATCCCGGCGGACCACACGTGGACAGATTGGCGAAAGAAGGAAATCCGAAAGCATTCAAACTAAACAAACCGCACATCAACGGCTACGATTACAGTTTTAGCGGATTGAAAACTTCTTTTCTGTACCTTTTGAGAGATGAATTGAAAGAAAATCCTAATTTTGTGGAGGAAAATATCAACGACCTCTGCGCCAGTTTGCAAAAAACGGTTATCGATATTTTAATGGATAAACTTCGTAAAGCGGCTGAAGACCTTGGCATTAAGCAAGTAGCTGTGGCTGGTGGAGTTTCGGCTAATTCGGCTTTGCGTCAGGCATTTTATGATCACGCCGAAAAATACGGTTGGGAAGTTTTTATTCCTCCATTCGCATTTACTACCGATAATGCAGCCATGATAGCAATAACAGGTCATTTTAAGTATTTGAAAAATGATTTCTGTGAACTGGAAGAAACGCCTTACGCCAGAGTGAATTTTAATTCTTAAAAACTGATCTTTCAGGAAAATGGATAACACGACGAAAAATACAAATCCGACAGACAATTCTCAAAAAAAACTGATGGGAGCTTTGGGAGAAGACGCAAAAGCTGTGCTTTATTTCATCATTATCCTGCTGGCTTCGCATTTTTTCTGGAAATTCTTTGTGATTGGTGACGAAAGCAACGACGTCGTGCGGTTTTTAGGAATGAACGTCTCCTACCCTTTTATCGTGATGTCGGAGCATATTGCCAATCTCACGCACAAAGTGCTAAATTTTATCGGTTACGAAACCACGCTTTATCCCAATAACGTGGTGCGTCACAACGAAAGCCTTCGCTCGGTTTGGGTGATTTGGGGCTGTTCGGGCATCAAACAAGCCTATATTTTCTTTTGTATTATTGCGTTTTACAAAGGCCCGTGGAAACACAAACTTTGGTATATTCCGCTGGGACTAATTGTAGTTTATCTTTTCAATAATTTCAGAATTATTTTCATCACAGCCATTATCGACAAATATCCGGCTCAGTTTCACCTTTGGCATGAATACATCATGAAATATGCTTTTTACGGCATCATATTCTTGATGTGGGTGCTTTGGAATGAGAAATTTGTCAAGAATAACGTAAAGCCAGTAACTGAGAATGCTTAGTATGAAGAATTTAGAACTCCAGACTTTCCACTTTGCCTTTCAGCAATCTCACGGCATTCGATGCTAAAGCCGCCATTTCATCTTCTCCGGCATACACAAAAACCTTTGCATAAGGCTCAACCATTGATTTTACGTAATTCACCACGTAATCGCTAAAAGCCACGCCGCCTGTCAAAATTACGCCATCCACATCGCCTTTCAGCACCATAAGCATGGCTCCGATTTCTTTTCCGATGGTATAAGACATGGCATCTAAAATCAATTTTGCTTTTTCATCTCCGGATTCGACTCGTTTCTCAATTTCCTGTACATTATTCGACCCAAGATGAGCAATTAATCCACCTTTTCCTGCCAGTTTTTTAAGAATTTCATCCTGACTGTACTTTCCTGAATAACAAAGTTTTACCAATCTTCCGGCATCTACCGTTCCTGATCTTTCTGGAGAAATAGCACCGTATCCATCAAGTCCTTGGTTTACATCAACTACACGACCTTTCCGATGAGCGGAAATGGTAATTCCGCCACCTAAATGCGCAATGACAAGATTTAGTTCATCGTACTTTTTACCGAGCACTTTCGCATGATGTCTTCCGGCAGCTTTCTGATTAAGCGCATGAAAAATCGACTGACGCGGGATTTCAGGCATTCCGCTAATTCGGGCAATTTCATCCATTTCATCCACCGAAACCGGATCGGCAATATAAGCTTTGCACCCGGGAATTTGACGTGCGATTTTATCTGCCAAAAATGCACCCAAATTACTCGCATGTTCTCCTCTTTCGGCTTTAGTAAGCGTTTCAAGCATTTTTTCATTCACGCAATACAATCCCGACTGAACCGGCGGCAACATGCCTCCGCGCCCCATTACAACATTGAAATTCAACTCAATTCCTTTTTCATGCAGCATTTCCATTATCAAATTGTAACGAAAATCAAATTGATCAATTACGTGAGGAAATTGACTTAACTCCTCCACCGAATGGCGAAGTGTAAAAATATTAACCTGATTGCTATCCTCAAATATCGCAACTTTGGTAGAAGTCGATCCGGGATTTAAAACTAATATTCTGAACATGTGCTGATATTTTTTGACAAAGATACACGATTTACCGAAATTCCAGTAAAATTTCATCTATATTTTGACAAAATGTCAAAATTAAATTCTCTGTAAAAATTGGCTTCAATTTATTTCATAAAAATCCCTTCAAGTATTCTGAATAGCAACTTTCTGCTAATGTTATAGTACTTTAAAAACTGTTAAGCCCCTTCATAGTCTATTTCATTTTATCTACTTTTGTGACAAAGCATAGTACTCATTTATTATTAAAAACATTTAGAAAAAATGGCAAAAGTAAGACATACTAATTTTTATCGTTCTATGCTTGTGATTCAGTATTTTTAGAACCAATTTCCGTTTTTGTTTCATTATTTCTCAAATAAATCATGCTTTCGGGCTTGGTTTATTTCCTCTCAACTTATCATAAAATGAAACGACTATATCTGCTATGCGGATGTAGAAACTGTTATTTTGTTGAGTTTTGGAAATTCTCATCGTGAGACTTATCCGTTTTGAAAAATTGTAAATCAGTATTTTTCCTAAATCAGAATATTTAGGGTCAAAGAAACGTGCTCTTCAGTTTTGAAGCAGCCACATCGTAATATTGAAGAAAATCAAAACAGAAAGTAGTTTTCTCAAGGCAGAAATTTCTAAAAAACTTGACGGAATTAATCAATTCATTTATTTCCAATTTTTTAAAAATACTGTAATCATGACATCTCAAAATAATAACAACGGTTCCGATTTCAAAAGCACTTTAATTAAATTACTTATGCTATTTGGCATGGTGGCTTTTATTGCCGGAATATTGATTTTTGCAATGAATGGTGGTTTTTAACCACCGTTCATTCGGCAAATTTCTCCGAAAAACCTTAAAAAAACAATGAATAACACACAATTAAAAACCTACACTCTCAATAATTACAAAACTATTCCACAATTAGCCGGAGTTTCAAAAGAAATTCTTGAAGCAATCGAAGTTGTAGGGCGCGTATTACCTTTTAAAACAAACAATTATGTTGTAAATCAACTGATTGACTGGGCTCACGTAGAAACTGATCCAATCTTTACGCTTACTTTTCCACGCAAAGAAATGCTGGATATTAAGCATTATAACGCAATAAAAAATCTGCTGAAACAAAATGCGGACAAAGCCACGCTGGATAAGAAAATTCATGAAATCAGAATGGAGCTAAATCCCAATCCGGCAGGTCAGGAACACAACGTTCCTGAATTTAACGACATCAAACTCAAAGGAATTCAGCACAAATATCCTGAAACGGTGCTGTTTTTTCCCAGTCAAGGACAAACTTGCCATGCCTATTGCTCGTTTTGCTTTCGCTGGCCGCAATTTTCCGGCATGTCGGAGTTTAAGTTTGCCATGAAAGAAGCTGATTTACTGAAGCAATATTTGCTTAGAAATAAGAAAGTGAGTGATTTGCTTTTCACCGGTGGCGACCCGATGACTATGAGTGCAAAACTGCTGAGAAACTATATCGAACCGCTGCTTGAACCGGAATTTGAGCATATTCGCTCCATTCGCATCGGTACAAAATCGCTTTCATACTGGCCTTATCGCTTTCTGACCGATGCGGATAATATGGAAATAATCAAACTCTTCGAAAAAGTTATTTTAGCAGGAAAAAATCTCTCCATTCAAGCGCATTTCAATCACCCGGTTGAGCTTTCTACCGTGGCAGTTCAGAGTGCAATTGCACGCATTCGCTCTACCGGAGCTCAAATCAGAACGCAGTCGCCCGTGCTGAAACACATCAACGACAAACCAGAAATATGGGCAGAAATGTGGCGTAAGCAGGTCGATTTGAATTGCATTCCGTACTACATGTTTATTCCTCGTGATACCGGTTCGAAACGATATTTTGAGCTTCCGCTGGTGAAATGCTGGGACATTTTCCGCAGAGCTTACAGGCAAGTCAGCGGACTTTGCCGAACCGTACGTGGTCCAAGTATGAGCTGTGAGCCGGGCAAAGTACAAGTTCTCGGCGTGCAAGAAGTGAATGGAAAGAAAATTTTTGTTTTGCGATTCTTACAAGGGCGAAAACCAGAATGGGTGGATATTCCATTTTTTGCAAAATACAATCCCAAAGCAACCTGGATTGATGAATTAGAGCCGGCTTTCGGAGAAGATAAATTCTTTTTTGAAAATGGCTATCGGGTTGTAAATGACGATATGGAGTTGCGATTTGAGTAAATTTTCTCAGATTTGCTTGCATTCTTAATAAAAAAACTGCCGTTATGACAACTCATAACGGCAGTTTTATTTTAATGAAATTCATGTATTCTATTCAAAATAAACTTTGGCTTTTTCGTTTGAAAGTCTCGATTTTGTCCAATTGATTATTTTATTTCGGTCGGCATTATTCAAACCTGATTTTGCACTGTAAATTACAATTGGCGTTCTAACCGTGTCAGGATGAATGAAGGTTAACGCATAAGAACAAGAGGAAATTTGTGGATAAAATTCCTTCAATTCTTTCAGTATCACACGGCCTTTTTGGTCTGCTTCGTTGATGCTATCCAGCTGAGCTTGTGATTTTTGAAGTGTAAATCGAGTGGCATTCAGCTGATTACTCAACACTTCCGTTTCCGATTTCATTTTCAGCGTTTCCTGTCGGAAAATGCTTTCATCCGTTCCACTCAAAATACTTATTTTTGAGGTATCCAAGTTTAGTTTTAGAGCCTCATCTTTAATTTTTAATTTTGTAGAATCGGCTATTCCGTAACCTGAGAAAATAAGTTGGATAGTTTTTAAGTTGGCATTTACCCGACTTTCGAGTAAGTAGGATCTTTCCTGAACCGAAACTTTATCGACAAGTTGTTTTGCATTATCAGAGAAATTTTCTTTTTGTACCAATTGATAGCCGAAATAGATACTTGGAATAGCTGTAACAAGCAAAGTAGCTGTGATATAATGGTTTACACGTTTGGCTCTTTCTTTGTCAACCATGTCACGGATAGGAAATTTCAGTACTTGCGAAACTATCAATGCCGCAACAGCGATAAATACCGTATTGATAGTGAAAAGATATAAAGCTCCGAAAAAGAAATTAAACTGCAAAGAAGCCAAACCATATCCAGCCGTACAAATCGGCGGCATCAAAGCCGTTGCAATTGCAACGCCGGGAATTACGTTGCCTTTCAGCTTACTGCTAAGCGCCAACATTCCCGCCACACCACCAAAGAGTGCAATAAACACATCGTAAATCGTTGGGCTGGTACGCGCTAAAAGTTCCGAATGTGCTGAATTGACCGGTGAGATAAAGAAATAAAGTGCTGAAGTCAAAAGACTTACAACGACTGCGAAACTAAAGTTTTTAATGGCTTTTTTGAAAAGTAAGAAATCATAAGTCGCTAAACTGTAGCCCATTCCGTTAATCGGACCCATCAGTGGCGAAATCAACATCGCGCCGATAATTACAGCAGTTGAGTTCATATTTAGCCCTACCGACGCAACTAAAATCGCACTAATAAGCACCCACAGATTGGTTCCTTTGAAAACTACGCCTTTTTCAACTTCAGTGTGGATGGTTTCAAAATCTTCGCGCTCATCCATCATGTTGAAATAACTCAAGTATCGTTTTATTTTTTCCTTCATTGTCAATTCATAAATGTTTCAATTGACAAATTTAATAAAAATACTTGTTTTATAGACAAAAGTATAAGAAATAAGAATTACATTTGAGACAAATTAGCAACTGAATTTAATTTTATTCCATGCCACTACTATCTGAAATAGGCGAAAGAATTTGTATCATCGGCACCAGTTCAAGTGGAAAATCTACTTTAGCTGAAAAATTGGGTGAGAAATTAAATCTACCGGTTTGGCATTTAGATGAATTGGCTCATATTTCTCATACCGAATGGGTTAGAAAAGACAATAATCTTTTCAAAACAGAACACGATGCAATTATTGAAAAGGAACAGAAGTGGATTTTGGAAGGAAATTACAGTTTTCTGATGAAAGAGCGATTTGCAAAAGCAAGTTTCATTATCTGGCTGGATTTCAATCCATTTGGTTCTTTTTTAAGATATATAAAACGCACTTTCTTCAGAAAACAAAATCGAGTTGGCAAACTCAAAGGTAGCTCCGAAAAATTTAGTTGGGATTTGGTTTATCGTATGTTTTTTATCGCTCCCAAAAACAGACAAAAATACAGAAAATTAATTGCAGAAAGCAACAAAAGCTACCTTCATTTAAAGTCATTTTCAGAATTGAAAGAACTTTATAAAAAATGGAATTTGAATTTTAAATAACAGAAACACTTGACATCTTAGAATACTATAAACTATTCTACTATAAACTAATCAACTATTTCCCCGGTCTCCATCTTTGGAATATACTGGCCGTTTTGGGGAAAATTCCGTTTTGAGCCGTGCGAACATCTTCGGTAACGTAAAAGGCATTTTCATCAAAATTGCGAATTACGCCTTCGATTTTTTTCATCAGTTTGCGCTCCACCACGGTTTCAATTACATCCACTTTGCCCATTGAGCCTTCGCCGTGAACAAGCGTTGCACCAAATCCATTATCTTTGAGCATAGAAGCTAGTAAAATTCCATTTTCGCGAGTATAAACACGATACAGAAGTACGCCAAATGCCAATTTCCCTTCAATATACATTCCCACGAACGTTCCGGTGGCGTATCCGCCGGCATAAGAAAGATAGGCTACCAAGTCGTTAGCACGAGCTAAAATCTGCGAAATAATCACAATCCAGATAAACACCTCGAAAAAACCGATGATTGGTGCGATGGTACGCTTGCCTTTGGAAACAAAAATTATACGCAACGTACCCAGCGTAACGTCGCAAATTCGCCCGACAAAAATCAACACAGGCAGTAAAAATGGATATTGGTCAATAAAAGAAAACATTGTTTGAATATTGGTTATTGAGTTATTGGTTATTGAGTTAATAGAGAAACGGCTGCTTACTGCTTACCGCTTACTTTCTCATCAAACAAACCATTCGTCCGGAAAGTTTACCAGATAGACTTGTTCGGATGCGCGCGTCAGGGCCGTGTAGAGCCAGCGATAATAATCGGCATTTATTTGGTCTTCAGGCAAGTAGCCATGATCTACGAATACTTTTTTCCACTGCCCGCCTTGTGCTTTGTGACAGGTAACGGCGTATGCAAATTTCACCTGAAGTGAGTTGAAATACTCATTATCAAGCACTTTCCTTACTAATTGTCTGCGATTGGTAATTTCTGGATAATCTTCCGCCACAGCAGCAAAAAGCTGATTTGAAAGTTCGTTCATCTGAGCCGGATTTTCCGATTTTAATCCATCGAGCCACACGCGCGCATCGATTTCCCATCCGTAATCCAGCGAGCAAAGCGTAAGATCTGC
>CAZCIU010000009.1:20458-43394 GCA_964498765.1 uncultured Paludibacter sp.
ACACGCGCGCATCGATTTCCCATCCGTAATCCAGCGAGCAAAGCGTAAGATCTGCAAAATGAAAACCGTACATTTCCAGATGTTTGCGTATCCGAACAACTTCCAGCACATCGCCGTTGGCTATAAAGTCAATTTCGGCATACGGCTTATTCCAAAAATAATTATTCCGAGTAACCATCACCAAATCGCCGTTGGAAAGCTGCTCTTCTCGCATCATCACTCGCGAGCGAATGCCTTCGTTGTACATATTGGCTCGTTTATTCGAGCGTGTAACTACGATGGTATCTTCCACGCCAACACCGCTGTACGAACGTTGAACCGTATCGACCAAATCCATTCCGCTAAGTCGCTGAATGTCGGTAAATCCGTTTAATTTGAACTTTGGATGGTTTTGCGTGGTTTCTTGTGCCAAATGCAAACGCAAATTGGTAGCATGATATAAAATTCCGCTTTCCAAAGCTTGCCTAACGACGTGCGTCAACACAAATTCTCGCACATTCAATCCCATTGATTTTAATACTTCCTGCTCCAATGCCGGACTTTGGCTCTGCTCCACAGGCGGCAACTGTGCCGTATCACCCAGCAAAAGTAAACTGCAGCCATTTGTATTGGCATAAACAAATTCTACCAAATCTTCCAATAGTCTTCCGCTCCCAAAAGCCGTATCACTACCCGAATTGGAAATCATTGAGGCTTCATCTACGATAAAAATAGTGTTTTTGTGCAGATTTTCTGTCAGCTGAAAGCGAAATTCTGCCATTGATTTTTGGCGGTAGATTTTTTTATGAATGGTAAACGCCGAAAATCCGGAATAAGCAGAAAGAACTTTGGCGGCACGTCCAGTAGGTGCCAGAAGTACTGCTTTTTGCTCCAGCAAATTCAATGCACGCACAAGTGCACTTACGATGGTGGTTTTACCCGTTCCGGCATATCCTTTCAGCAAAAATGCTTTCTCCGCTTCCGCCGACATTACAAAATCGGCCAATTGGTCAATCAAAGCAGACTGCTGTTCGGTGGGTTCGTGCCTGAATTCCAGGCGAATACGCTTGCTGATAAAATCACTTAACATAGACTGCAAAGGTAGAGAATATTTTTTGCATTAACTTGAAAAAACAAAGTAGAAGATATTTAAAAAATAAAAGACAGCAAGCTTGCTGTCTTTTATCGTTATTTCTTAGAATTTTTATCTGAACATAATCGCTACACCGATAGACAAGCGATTTAGGTCTTCTTTATGTTCCCATTCGTCATATAATTGCACAGAATAAGTTTTATTCAGTACCGATCTGATTTTTTGGTAACGATAAGCAGCTGTTACGAGCATATCGCTGTTGTAGCTCAATGGAATTTTCACACCAATTTCGGGATGCAGCATCAATCCGCCGTAATTTCGTAATTTAGCATCGTTTACATAATACGGTGCCCAATCCAGATAAAGATCCTGGTATTGTTTTGCTTTGAATGAAGCCAGAGAATATCCGCCTTTCATCACTACAAACGGCGAAATTCTATCGTCCCAAAGTGTGTATCGGATTTCAGCAAACAATGGAAAAAGATTGTGATCAAACACTTCATATCCAATTCCCACACCAGCAGCCCAATGCTCATTAAACATATAGCCGTTCGTGATGGTAAACGACGGAATTGCTGTTAACTTATTTTCATAACGCTGATAATAGTACAAATCAGGACGCATAATCGACATCTCAGATTTTAGATAAGCACCATCTCCGGTTGGAACATTTCTGTAAGCTTGTTTGCTGCCCATAAGCAGATTAAACTGCATAATATTATAAAATCCTTTGTCTTTTCGTTCCAATAAAAAGTTTTGGCCGCCACCTTTGTTTACATTGACAATTAGCTGATTGTTCTTTTGAGCCATCAGTGCAAAACTGCAAAAAAGCATCAGAAGCATTAATTTTATTTGTTTCATAATTGTAGTATTATTGGATAAGTTTTATATTTTCTAAATCACTGATATCGTACTGTTTAAGTTCTTGAGAATGAACCATAGTCAGGATATTTCCTTCCTTCACAGATACTAAACCTGAAATGCCAGGATAATCTTTAAGAAGCTCTATTTTCTCAGCAGAAAGCTGATACACAGTTAGTTTTTTTCCGGTTGCAATTAATTTGTCACCAATTACATAGATGTTATTTGCATCGGTCAAAACCTCAAAATCACTCGGTTTATCCATAATAATTCCTGTAGGAGTGACTTGAAGAAATGCTCCCCAAATAGAATTTCCGGCTAAAACAAAGAAAGCATTTAATTCCTTTGAATAGCTGGCATCAATTGGCAGAAAATCAGGAAAATAAAAATGTAATGAGGGTGAATATTTTTCAAATGTTAAGTTACAATTTACATATCCAGACTGGTCGTAGTCACTTTTTCCAAAATGATACACAACTTCATCTTCGACTTCAAGTCTATATGGAAAAGCATTGCTGTAATAATACGGAACCGCATATTTTTGCTTTGGTTCATACCATAAATCCACTTCACGCATAGAAAACGCATCGTTTCTATACGTGCAGATTGCCCAGCTATTGTACTGTCCAAGCGTGTAGAGTTCGTTTTCGTGCTTAATCATCGAAACATAAGGTCTTAAAAACTCCGGCTCACTTCCTGAATATGCATTAGGAATTTCAGTAGTCGTCAAGTTGTCGTATAATTTATCGTACTCGCTGAAATCCAACATCGGCTGTTTGTCGGAAATGGTGTCTGTAAGTGAAAATGTTTTGTATTCCATGATTGGACCTTTGTCCTGAATATATTGAAAATTCCAATACACTTTATAGCTTGTGTAGCGATTAAAATGATATTTTTGTCTGTGAACAAGCTTTGCTTTCTGTGCATCTTTCACGTCTATCACCACCAAATCAAGGAAATTATTACAAAACAAATTATCGCCGATGACTTCAAAAGATTTCATGTACTGGCATTCAATAAATGAAACGTAGTTCATTTTACTCGCGGATTTCTGAAATACATGAATTCCTTTCATCATTTCTCCCACGAAAACATAATTGTCGTTACTGGTAATTTTGAAAGGTTTTTCGATAGCTTCAGATGCTTTTACCTGAATTTTCCCAACCTCGCTCATATCAAGAAAGACAGGATATTGCTTGGAGGATGTTGCGATTTTTGTATATCGATGCAAATCTTCATACGTATCGTCGCATGCAAAAAGAGCAAGGATTACAACTAAATAAATCAGTTTCTTCATTTTATTTTGTGTTTTCATGGAGTAATGTCAAGCAATAATCTCCAAAATGTGGAATATTTTCACTTTAGCATTAGAATACTATATATATGATGGAAAAAAGTACCAAAACGCTGCATTGATGTTTGTTAAAGTATGTTATATTATTACGGACAAATCAGTATAGTTCTGAAGTACTGACTTTTACAGAAAACAATGAATTCGTAAAACCAGAATTTCACTCAAAGTTAATTAAAACCGAGCAAAATCAGAAATAATTTTTGAGTTTTAAGAAAGTGTCAAAACGGCTTGCTATCCGAGTTTTCAAACAAAAAAAGAGCTGACTTTCGCCAGCTCCCTACCACTAATCATTCAAAACAATCAATTATTTCACTCTAAGTGCATCAACTTTTTCTTTAGCTAATTTCTTAGTACAGAAGAACCAATCGTAGCAAGTTTGATCTTCGTCAGTGCTTTCCATACGCTCTTTTGCTACGCCGCAAGATCCTGCAGTAGGAACTATTACGTCATCACCCGGACGCCAGTCAGCTGGAAGTGCAACTTCGTAAGCATCAGCAGTTTGAAGACCGATAAGAACGCGTTTTAGTTCGTCAAAGTTACGTCCCAAAGAAAGTGGGTAGTAAATAATTGTGCGAATTACGCCTTTTGGATCGATGAAGAATACCGCGCGTACAGCTTTTGTAGTACTTTCGCCCGGTTGAAGCATACCGTAAGTTTTTGCAACATTCATCGTAATGTCTTCAATCAATGGGAAAGTTACTTCCACATTTTTCATTCCTTTGTACTCGATTTTTTCTTTGATAGTACGCAACCAGGCAATGTGGCTGTAAAGTCCGTCAACTGACAAACCAACCAACTGAGTGTTAAGCGCTTCGAACTCATCTTGCATAGATGCAAAAGTCATAAATTCAGAAGTACAAACCGGAGTAAAGTCTGCCGGGTGGCTGAAAAGAATAACCCATTTTCCGGCATAATCTTGTGGAAAATTAATGTCACCTTGAGTTGTTACAGCTGTAAATGCAGGAGCTTTGTCGCCAATACGAGGCATTGATAATACTTGTTCTTGTGTTTCCATAAATCTATATTTTTATATTGTTATTAATTTTTCTGTCACAAAATTAGTGATATCAAAACAATAAGACAAATGTTATTTTCTATAAAGATATTAATTAAATTGATAACTTCTGCAATTTCAATAGATTTTTTATATTATTGTAATACAAATTACAATTTTTAAAGTTGTAGAACTTCACAAGATTTCATTTTTATTAAAAAAACTGTTCGAAGAATATTTCGTAACTTTGCATTTTTAGTAAACTAGTTAACATGATTATAGTAAACTATAGAAATCTGTTTTTATACTTTGTACACTTGACACCAAGCATCATACACCAAACATCATACTTTAACACAATGAAAAAACTAATTTTATTCCTTATGGTTCCAATCCTTTTTGCTTGCACCGGAAATACCGAAAGCAAGTCCACCACGCCTTCTGTGGAAGATTTTGAATATAAAGTGGACACGTTTGCTGATGTCAAAATTCTTCGCTATCGGGTGGCTGGTTTTGAAAATCTGACGTTGAAACAAAAAGAGATGATTTACTATCTCTCGCAAGCTGCTATCGAAGGGCGCGACATTCTTTGGGATCAAAACAACAAATTCAACCTGGCTATCCGCCGCACGTTGGAAGCAGTTTACCTAAATGCTGCTGATAAATCTTCCGATGATTATAAAAAATTGGAAACGTATCTGAAACGAATTTGGATGGCAAACGGCATTCATCACCATTACTCCGAAGATAAAATGATGCCTACTTTCTCTGCAGAATATTTTGCTAATGCTGTAAAAAGCATTGATGCTAAGCTACTTCCGCTGAAAGAGGGTGAAACAACTGAGCAATTAATCGCTACGCTTTCGCCCATTCTTTTTGACCCAAATGTGATGCCTAAAAAGACTAATCAGGCTGCGGGCGTGGATTTGATTACCACTTCAGCTAATAATTACTATGAAGGTGTAACGCAAAAAGAAGTAGAAGATTTTTATGCTAAAATGAAAAATCCAAATGACAGCACACCGATCTCTTACGGACTTAACAGCAAATTGACCAAAGAAAATGGTCAGGTTGTTGAGAAAGTGTATAAAGTGGGCGGCATGTATGGCGATGCTATTTCGCGTATCGTTGGTTGGCTCGAAAAAGCAGCAAACGTAGCTGAAAATGACGCTCAGAAGGACATTATCAACTCACTGATAAGCTATTACAAAACCGGAGATTTGAAAACTTTTGATGAATTCAACATCAAATGGGTGCAGGATTTGACTTCGCAAATTGACTTTGTAAACGGTTTTACAGAAACTTACGGTGATCCACTTGGCATGAAAGCAAGCTGGGAATCGCTGATTAATTTCAAAGATCTGGAAGCTACAAAACGCACAGAAATAATCAGTAATAACGCACAGTGGTTTGAGAATTTCTCGCCAATTGACAATAAATTCAAAAAAGAAGAAGTAAAAGGTGTTTCTGCTAAAGTTATCACCGCTGCCATGCTTGGTGGCGACTGCTACCCTTCCACGCCGATTGGCATCAATTTGCCAAATGCCAACTGGATTCGTGCACAATACGGCTCAAAATCTGTTACAATCCAAAATATCACCGAAGCCTACGACCAATCATCGATGGGCAGCGGATTTAACGAAGAATTTATGTGGTCGGACGTAGAGCGCAATCGTGCAAAAGAGTATGGTTCGCTGACCAACAATCTTCATGTGGATATGCACGAATGCCTTGGTCACGGTTCAGGCAAATTGCTTCCCGGTACTGATCCGGACGCTTTGAAAGCCTACGGTTCGCCGATTGAAGAAACGCGCGCCGACCTTTTCGGATTGTATTATTTAGGTGATCCAAAAATGGTAGAATTTGGTTTATTGCCAAACGAAGAAGCGTACAAAGCACAGTATTATCAGTACATCATGAACGGATTTATGACGCAACTCACTCGTATTCAGCCGGGTAAAAACATCGAACAAGCGCACATGCGTAATCGTCAGTTGATTGCGAGCTGGGTTTACGAGCATGGAAAAGCAAATAATGTGGTGGAATTGAAAGAAAAAGACGGTAAAAAATACATTGTTATCAATGATTACGAAAGACTTCGCGGACTTTTCGGCGATTTATTGGCTGAAGTTCAGCGCATTAAATCTACCGGCGACTTTGCTGCAGGACGTGATTTGGTTGAAAAATATGCCGTAAAAGTAAATCAAGACATTCACAAAGAAGTTTCGGAGCGCTATGCAAAACTGAAAATCGCACCTTACAGTGGTTTTGTAAATCCGGTTTACACGCTGATTACAGATAAAAAAGGAAATGTAAAAGATGTACAAATTTCGTACGAAGAAGGTTACATTCAGCAGCATTTGCGCTATTCAAAAGATTATTCCGCATTGCCAACGTATAATTAGCAGTTAGCAGTTAACAGTAAGCATCAAGGATATTAGAAATTGATTTTTATGAAAACAAATAAATTTTTACTTATAGCCATAGTTTTCATCGTTTTTGCTTCTTGTAAAAAGGAAAAAACAAACGATGAAACTCCTGACAAAGACAGCATCGTCGTTGTAGAAATCCCTGACACGGTTCATACAGCCAAAACTTCGATTGACTGGGAAGGTGAATACAAAGGAATTTTGCCCTGCGAAGACTGCGATGGAATGGAAACGACTATTTTGCTAAATTTTGACAATACTTTCGTACAAACAGTCAATTACATTGGAAAAGGCGGTCCGTATGAAAGTAAAGGCAGCTTTGAATGGGATGAAACCGGAAATTCGGTGGTGCTGAAATTCGACGATGGCAGTCAGGCAAAATACATGATTGGCGAAGGTAAAATTTCATTGCTGGACGATTATGGCAATTCGCTGGAAAGTGATGAATATGTTTTGAGAAAGTAATTTCTCAATATGACAGATACAAAAAAACGGGGCTGAAGCCCCGTTTTCTATTTTTAAGCTTTTTCGATTACAATAAACTCCAAGTCACAGTTAATCCAGCCATCACAATCGCAACCATGCTCATTAGTTTAATCAAGATATTCAGAGATGGTCCCGAAGTGTCTTTGAAAGGATCACCAACCGTATCTCCTACTACACAGGCTTTGTGATTTTCAGAACCTTTTCCGCCGAAATTTCCATCTTCCACATATTTTTTGGCATTATCCCAGGCTCCTCCGGCATTTGCCATAAAAACTGCAAGTACAAATCCAGAACCTAATCCGCCTACCAACAATCCCATTACACCTGAAACTCCAAAAATAATTCCAGTCAAAATTGGTGCTGTAATTGCCAAGAGCGATGGCAAAAGCATTTCATGTTGAGCACCTTTGGTGGAAATTTCTACGCATTGTGCATAATCGGGCGTGGCTTCTCCCGATAAAATTCCTTTTATTTCGCGAAATTGTCGGCGAACTTCGTTGACCATTTTCTGAGCTGCCCTACCAACCGCATTCATCGTCAAACCACAAAACAAAAACGCCATCATTGAACCTAAAAATACGCCGACAAGCACTTTTGGGTTCATCAGATTGATTTCATAGTAATTCATAAAATCCACAAAACTGGCTTTTGTAGTTTCAATTACATCTCCGTTGGCAAGTGTCAGTGTTTTTTCTCCAATTCGAACCAAACCAATTTTTATTTCTTCAATATATGATGCCAAAAGCGCAAGCGCGGTCAATGCCGCCGAACCAATCGCAAATCCTTTGCCAGTCGCTGCTGTAGTATTTCCAAGTGCATCCAGCGCATCGGTACGTTTGCGAACTTCCGGATCCAATCCGGCCATTTGCGCATTTCCTCCGGCGTTATCGGCTATTGGGCCGTAAGCATCTGTTGCTAAGGTAATTCCGAGTGTGGAAAGCATTCCCACAGCAGCAATTCCAATGCCGTAAAGCCCTTTACTCAGATTTTCGGCAGCAACGATATGCGCTACGTCAAAAGCTGTGGCGCATAAATAAGAAATGATAATTGCCACAGCGATAGTAACTACGGGAATTGCCGTAGAAAGCATTCCGGTGCCAATTCCGGAAATAATCACAGTGGCAGGTCCGGTTCCGGCACTTTCAGCAATTTTTTGAGTGGGTTTGTACGAATGTGAAGTGTAATATTCGGTCGATTGTCCGATGATAATTCCTGCAACTAATCCTGTAATAACCGAAAACGAAAGTCCCAGCCAATTTGGAATTTGAAGTAAATAAAGAATTAAAAACGTAGCTAAAGCTGTGAAAAGCGAACTGATATTTACTCCGCGATTAAGCGCTTGCATCAGTTTTTTCATATCTGCTTTTTCTTCGGTTCTTACCAGAAAAATTCCTAAAATTGACAGAATTACTCCGGCTGCGGCAATCAACATCGGTGCAAAAATCGCTTTCAACTGCAAATCGGGATTCAGAATAAAAGCTGATGAACCCAAAGCTGCAGTTGCTAAAATTGAACCACAATAACTTTCATATAAATCGGCTCCCATTCCGGCTACATCGCCCACATTATCGCCCACATTGTCAGCAATCGTAGCAGGATTTCGTGGATCGTCTTCCGGAATTCCGGCTTCCACTTTTCCTACCAAATCGGCTCCAACATCGGCTGCTTTGGTGTAAATTCCACCTCCAACACGCGCAAAAAGTGCCTGCGTTGAAGCTCCCATTCCGAAAGTCAGCATCGTAGTTGTGATGATTATCATTTTGTGACCCGGATCGGCATCAACGATAAAATGATTGAGTACAATAAACCAAATCGCGATGTCCAACAATGCCAATCCTACAACAACCAATCCCATAACGGCTCCGGAACGAAATGCTACTTGAAGTCCGCTGTTAAGTGATTTTGAAGCAGCTTGCGCTGTTCGAGCAGAGGCGTAAGTTGCCGTTTTCATTCCAAAAAATCCGGCCAAACCCGAGAAAAATCCGCCTGTAAGAAATGCAAATGGCACCCAGGAATTTTGTAAACCAAAGTATGCCATGATTGCAAATATTATTGCTAAAACGATAAAAACTGTAATTACAACCTTGTATTGCTGTTTCAGATAGGACATGGCTCCTTCGCGAACATATTGTGCAATTTCTCGCATTCGAGGCGAGCCTTCATCTTGTTTCATCATTGAGCGAAAGAAATAATAAGCAAATCCTAACGCCAAAACGGATGAAATAGGTACCAAATAAAAATAAGCGTTTTCCATAGTCAACTAATTTATAGGATTAATTTTATTTCAAAAAACAAGTTTCTACAAATCTATGAAAAATTAGTTTAAATTAATAATTATTTGGCAGATAATAATTAAAACTGTAATAGAGATTGTATTTTAATGCTTAAATAAAAAACAAAAAAAGGCTTAGAGCGATACTCCAAACCTTTCCAAAATTTCTATTTCTGAATTCAAATTAACTTAAAATACTCCTTCAAAATTCCGAGTGAATAATCGCCGCCGTGTAAATTCACAAAACCAATCGAATTGGTGTGAGCCTGTTCGTCAGCAGTGTCTGAAATCACACGTACAACCTGAAGTGGCACTTCATAATCATGGCAAACTTGCGCTACAGCGGCTCCTTCCATCTCGGCACAAACGACCGATGGCAGATTTTTAATCAAGCTCTGCTTCATTTCGCTGCTCGAAATAAATAAATCTCCACTGGCGATATCTCCAAGCATCAATTTCGGTTGAGTAATGTTATTTTCGGTCAATTGCTTACGAAATTCTTTGTCGTTTTTTAGAAAATTATGCACCGCTTCAGCCATTTGTTTGGTTTTATTTTCCGGAATTTCAAACGAAGTTTTGCCTGTCAAAGGAATTTCAAATCGACGCATCAGAGGGCGTGCATCCATATCGTGCTGAAAAAGCCGCTGCCCGATGACAATATCGCCCACATTCAAATCCGGTGAAATTCCACCTGCCACGCCAGTGAAAATCATACTCTCCACCTTAAAATCGATGATTAATTGCGTAGCAGTAGTAGCTGCAGCCACTTTTCCCCAACGAGAAAAAACGGCAACAACCTCTTTTCCAAATAATTTTCCGATATAATACAGTCTGCTTCCTCGCTCCACAACGCGTTTTTCGGTAATAGCAGCAATTACTTTATCCATTTCTTCGGGCATGGCACCCATTAATCCTATCATAATTTGGTTATTTAGTTATTGGTTATTGGTCCCGACGAAGCTTCGCTTGTCGGGATGCCGACATTTATCGTCGGCATTAATTGGTTTTTAGTTTTTGGTTTCGACTAATCTCTCCACTCTTTGCAGGAGCGTAGGATGCGAAAATCCCATAAATACTACTGCCGGATGCGGCGTAAGATTGGACAATGCTTGTGCAGAAATCTTTTTCAGTGAATTGATTAACGCAGCTGCATACCCATTTTCTTTTACAAAATGGTCGGCTTGATATTCGTATTTTCGAGAAAGCACATTCATCAACAAGCCTAAAATCATTGAAATAGGCGAATACAAAATCCCGAATGCAAGCATATTTAAGTGAAAATTAGCTTCTGCTCCACCCAAAGATTGAGCCAGCAAATCGCTTTTTAGAAAAACACCCAATAAAAAGAAAATCAACAAATTATACGGCAAACTAATTGCCATATTTTTCAGCGTATGTTTCTTTTTGCTATGCCCGACTTCGTGTGCTAAAACCGCCACAATTTCATCTGTACTAAGTTGATTGATGAGCGTATCGTAAAGCACAATCCGCTTCTTTTTTCCAAATCCGGTAAAATAAGCATTGGCTTTGGTTGAGCGTTTTGAGCCATCTATCACATAAATATTCTTTATGCTAAAATCAGCTTTCGAGCTGAATTCCTCAATCGCATTACGCAATTCTCCCTCTTCCAAAGGCGTTTGTTTATTGAAAAGCGGCACGATTAATTCCGAGTAAAACATTCCCATAAACACCCCAAAAGCAGAAACGCACGACCAGGCAATCAACCAAAAATAATCCGGATTGAGCTGATAAATCCACATTATCAAACTCAGCAATCCGCCACCAATCACGAGTGAAAGTGCATAGCCTTTTAGTTTGTCGAGAATGAAAATTTTAGGTGTAACTTTGTTAAAACCAAATCGTTCCTCTATCACAAAGGTATCATAAATCTCGAAAGGCAGCGAAATCAAATCAAAAACCAGAAACAATATTCCAAAAACCAGCAAAGAAACCAAAATCGGACTTTCGCTTTTTCCTTGAACAAATGCATCGAGCCATCCAAATCCACCCAATGCCACCATCAGAATAAGTAGCACAAAGCTGAAAGTAGATGTAATTAGTCCAAATTTAGAATTTACCTGAAAATAAGCTTGTTGTTTTCGGTATTTTTCTTCGTCGTAAATTCCGCTTAACAAACTCGGAATTGGCTGTTTGGATGCTTTAATATTAAGCAGAGAAAGCACTCGCTCCAAAATAAAATCGGAACTGAAAATGATTAAAATGATGATAAAAAGGATATTAGCTGTCACTGTTTTTATGTTTAGATCTGATAATCCTGATTAAATTATTGAATGTATAAGAATTAACGCCCCCAATTCTTTTGAGGAATCGAGGGCAAAAATACTTCAAAATCTTAAAACTTTCGCATTGAAAATTATTTTCTTGAATAATCTGCTTTGAAAAATGGTGCCGAATTCAAATAATCGAAGCTCATTTTGATACTTTTCAGCGGTTCGAAGTTATAGTTTTCAACTTCTACTATCATATGTTTTGCACCGGATATTCTTGCATTTTTGAAAATCGCATCAAAACCCACCATACCGCTTTGTCCGAGCTCTTTGTTGTCTTTGATGTGCAGTAATTCAAAACGACCTGGATAGTTTTTGAAATAATCCACCGGACTTTTTCTACCAAAAACCGTCCAATAAACATCCAATTGAAAGAAAACTTTCGAAGGATCGGTATTTTTAATCATGTAATCGAGCATCACCTCATTTTCAATTTTTACAAACTCAAAATCGTGATTGTGATAGCCAAATTTCAGACCGGCGGCATTGCATTTTTCACCAATTTTATTGTAATAATCGCAATACACTTGCAGGTCAGCTAATGTTTTCGGTACCGGCATTGAAGGCGTTACAATGTATTTCATTCCGGCAGTTTTATGCGCAGCAATGGTTTGTTCCCACCATTTCCAGACTTCGTCCCAATTGGTTTTACTCACATCAATGGCAAGTTGCATACCTGTGTGCGACGAAAGAGCCTGCAATCCAACAGCGTTTAACTGTTTTTTGAATTCGCTTGGTGATAATCCGTAAAATTTGCCATCAGCATAGCTTGCAGCTTCAATTCCCCGATATCCGGCTTTGGCAACTTCGGCAATTGTAGTTTTGAAATCCTTTTGAATATCATCTCGCACCGAGTAAAGTTGCAAGTAGATTTTTTTGTTCGGTTTTTTTGCGGAAGTTTTTGACTGTGCAAAAAGCATGGGACTGAAAAGCATTAAAATCAGTAGAAAGAAAGACGTTTTTTTTATCATGGCAATTGATTTAAAAAATAAAATGGCACTCCCGGCTATAGGAATGCCATTAATTAGTTCAAAATTAGTCTAAAATTTTAACTTTGATGCTTTTGTACCAAACATCATCGCCGTGGTCTTGAAGTCCGATATAACCTTGACGCTCCGGCCCTCCACAATTATTCAGCAGTTCAAACGCCAAAGGCCATTTTTCCTGACTGAACTTACTGGCTTGCAGCATATCTGTCCACTGTTGTGTCCACAAGTGATATTCCAGCACATTTTCGTCGTTTTGACCGTGAACTACCGTTCCTTTGTACACCATAATTTTTGCAGTATTCCATTCGCCAAAAGGTTTTTGGTTTTGTGGAACAGCCGGAATCATGTCATAAAGCGATGCAGACTGACGATTATTGTCTTTGCCAAGTTGTGCATCCGGATGGTTTGCATTGTCCAGAATTTGGTATTCAGGCGATGAAATATAAATCGGCTCCATTCTTTTGTTGCCGTCTTTATCTGTAGTCTCAATTTCTTGAGCCAGATAGAAAATACCTGAATTTCCGCCTTTTGAAACTTTCCATTCCAACTGAAGTTCAAAGTTTTTGAATTTGTGTGCAAAAATAATGTCGCCACCTTCGCCATCTTGCGCTTCGCCACCACCGGTTCCGTTAAATTTAATCGCTCCATCTTCAATAGTCCATTTTCCCGGGATGTGGTCTTTTCCATATCCGCGCCATCCGGTAAAATCTTTTCCGTTGAAAATAGTGATGTAACCATTCTCATCAACCGGGAAAGTTGACAAATCAACTTGCTGATTTTCAATCACTGTAAAAGCAGGAGTTCCGGTTGTTACTTCTTTTGCCTCTTCTTTAGTTTCCTTATTTTTTGTTTGATTACAAGATGAAAAAACCATAGAAGTCATTAATATTAAGCTTATAAATAAAATTGTTTTTTTCATTATATCTCTCTGATTATTATAAAGTTAATTCTTTTGATAAAATAAATTACGGCATTGCAGGAAGTTTCCAGCCAGCACGGTAATTGTGTTTGATTAGTCCTTCGGCAAATGCATTTGCATCTACTGGATCGGTCCATGTTTTATTGAATGTTGGGTGTCCGTCGGTGATTTTGAAACCATCTTCAATGACAGTTCTCAAAGTTGCACCTGAAGGAATATTGGTGAAACGCATATTCTCACCATCCCAATGCAGCTCCTGATTTAACGCTTGCAATCTTACAGCCAAAACGCCCATTACCACCATTTCGTTGAATGGACCAGCTTCGTAGAAGTTTGAAGCAGTTTCTACGCGGTCGTCTGCATCTTCTTTACATGCACGTACCCAATCCATTTCGTGAGAAGTTGTCACTTCGCGTTGTGTTTTTGGAGAATTCGGTTTACGGCCGGATAGTAACCAAGGTCTAACACCGTAGCAACCGCAAATTAGCGTATCTTTTGTTCCGTGGAAAATTACACCGCCGCCATCGTCATTCAGGCTTTTTCCGGCAGGCATTCCTTCGGGACGCATCGGCATAATTCCGCCATCGTACCAATAAACTTCCACCTCAGGCATTCCCACTTTCGGCATATTGTCGCGAGCGGGGAATGTATATTTTACAGTCTGAGCAGATGGTGCGCAATCGGTCAGCAATAACGTGGAACTTCCCTGAACTTTTGTTGGATAACCCAAATTCAATGCTTTGAAAATAGGATGCATCATGTGGCAAGCCATATCGCCCAAAGCTCCGGTACCGAAATCCCACCAGCCGCGCCAGTTCCAAGGATGGTAAATTTCATTGAAAGGACGATGCGGAGCAGGCCCGATAAACAAATCCCAATTCAATGTTTTGGGGATTTTGTGTGCTTCTTTTGGCACATTCAGACCTTGCGGCCAAATGGGTCGGTCGGTAAAAACTTCTACTTTGCGAACTTCACCGATTTCACCCGCCCAAATCCAATCTATCACCTGACGAACTCCCGGACCGGAAGATCCTTGGTTTCCCATTTGGGTAGCCAGTTGGTATTTTTTAGTCAGATTGGTGAGAAGTCTGGATTCGTAAACGCTGTGAGTAAGCGGTTTTTCGCAGTACACGTGTTTTCCCATTGTCATAGCGTCTGCAGCAATAATTGCGTGCGTATGGTCTGCCGTTGCTACCACAACTGCATCAATGCTTTTACCCAATTCATCGTACATTTTGCGGTAGTCGAAGTATTTTTTTGCATTTGGAAAATGCTTGAAAGCTTTGTCGCTGTACTTCCAGTCCACATCGCAAAGTCCGACTATATTCTGACTTTCAAGTGCTTTAAGTACACCAAATCCGCGACCACCTACTCCAATTCCCGCGATATTCAGCTTATCACTTGGAGATACTTTTCCAAATTTCTGACCAAGTACCGTTGAAGGCACTACTGTCAAACCAGCCGCAGCAATGGCTCCGGTTTTAAGGAATTTTCTTCTAGACATTGTTGACATAGGCAAATATTTTTAAGATTAATATGTGTTTTTGTAAGACTTATTGATGCAAGACAATCAGAAACAAGACAGTTAGATTTTTAGATAACAAATTTTTGGATGATTTAAACACTTCCAGCTTCCAACTTCTAATTTTTAATTTCTGATTTCTAATTTTAAATCACCCTCTCACAATTTCCTCTTTATCATTATCCCAATACATTGTTCTGCCTTCCAGGTATGCGCGTGTTCCCATGTGAGCCGTGATGGCTTCTTCAAATCCTTCATCAATTCCGCAGGAAGTTTTTTCGCCGGAACGAATGCAGTCAATCCATTCTTTCAGGTGTAAAAAGGTTGTGTTATAGCGTTTTCCATTGACATAAGAATACAGCAAACCTCGCTCGGCAAAGTAAAGTTGCGTAGCCGACGAAATGGCATCAATATCTTTTTGTCCCGGAGTATAGCTGTAAAAAGGCTTTCCGGGCTTGATTAATCCTTTATCAATTTGATCTCTGTACTGCTCAGACTGCGGGTCAACGGTCACAGTAATGGAATTTCCAATTTCCATCGTCGCGTCGTGTCCCATAAATTTTCTCGGGCGATTAAATTGATTTGCCAAAGTTGCCGAGTAAAGCAAAGCCAGATTTTTTTCCTTGTATTCAAATGTAGTTTGAAGCACATCCGGAACCGTTCTGCCGTCTTTGAAAAAATAAACGCCGCCAGAAGATGTTGCAGAATCGGGAATTCCCAGGTTCATCATCTGATTGATCGCATCAAATTCATGGGTCAGCAAATCGCCGCTTAATCCAGTACTATAATCCCACCAACATCGCCACCGGAAAAAACGCTCCAAACTAAACTTATCTCTCGCTTCCGGGCCTACATATTTCGCCAAACCACTGGAAGTCATATAGTTCATATATTCTTTCACACGCTCCTGATCACCTTCAAACTGCTTCCAGTCAATCGTTTTCGGACTGGCATCCGCATGAATAGGATAAACCCAAGCACCGTTCGGGTCATTTCGGTTGGTGCTGGTTTCAATGAGTGAAATAGGTCCAAGAAGACCTTTTTCAATAATTTCCTTGCCGCGTTTATTGGTTTCAATCTGGCGGTTTTGATGACCAAGCTGAAATGCCAGTTTACTATTTCTCACCACTTCACGCAGCGCGTAGGTTTCAGGCACAGTCCACGTCAGTGGTTTTTCTACATAAACATGTTTTCCAGCTTTCAAAGCATCCATCGCCATCGTTCCGTGCCAATGATCCGGCGTAGCAATAATTACCGCATCCACTTCGGGCGAAGCCAGTAACTCTTTGTAATTCAGGTAACGTTTGGGCTTTTCACCGTATTTTCCATTCAATCCTTCGCGGTGAATATTCGCTCCTGCCTTGATGGCTCTTACCGCGTATGTATCAAAAATATCACAAACAGCCGTGATTTTTATATTCAAATCATCTTGCTCCACAAAGTCCTTGTAGCGCGTATCTTTGGAGTTTTGTCGGGCGGCATCTTTCATTTCCTGAATTCGCTCCGGTGTAGAAAATCCAATGGCTTGCATCAGGTCTATTCCCCGAATTCCGACACCAATTATCCCAATTCTGACCAAATCACCTCCAACAGAAACTGCAGGCTGAGGCATTTCCTGAAAGTGAAACATATCAGCTGCCAAACGATTGACACGGTCTTTTTTGGATTTTTTATACACACCGTAAGCCATCGCGCCAAGCACCGGAACCGTTGCCAGCGTTTTCAGCGCGTCCCTTCTGCCACGAGAAATATTCTGATCTGAATTTTCGGAAATATTCTTATTATCTTTATTTTGATTTTCTGTCGTTGACATAAATTTTAGAAAGCATTATTTATTTTTACAAAAAAAACGTGCCAGTCCAACTCGTTTTCCTGTTGGGAAAGCCATCAGCACAATGATCGCACAAATCATCACAATATTTTTATTTATCCAAAGATAAGAGCCTTCGGGTGGCAGCATGTAAGTCACATTCAGCGATGCCGGATGCGACAAATAATACAATACCAGCAAAGCAATAGCGCCAATATATCCAGCTTTTTCAAAAATCCCGAGTATCAAAAGTAAGCCGATTAATATCAAACCATAAATATTTATGGCGTCTATTATTGGCATAAGTGATTGATTTTGACCAAGGCTTTTGAATAAATTTGCGAACAATCCCTGCGAATCCATCAAGTATCCGTAAGAAGTCCAAGCCGGAGTTAATAATTTAGCCAGTCCCTCGTATAGAAAATACCATCCTATGACTACCCTTAAAATAACTAATGAAATTAACTGGAATTTAGAATGTTTTATTGAGTTCATTCTGTCTGAAAAACTATCTGAAGTTGTTTATTTTTGAAAAAATTTTCGTAAAGTTAAAAATAATATTTCAGAATTCGATTTTGTTTAGTCAAATTTTATCAACTGCTGTATGCAAACGTTGTAAATTCAGCTATCATAATGTCAGATTCAGAAAAATCTGAATGATAAAATCGATAATTGCTTAATTTATTGTTTTTGAAAGTATATGAGAACAAGCCTGTGAATTAGGAAGAAAATCTTATCTTTGTGAAATGAAAAGTCCATCATTTTTAATGTTATTTGTTGAAAATGAAGTAATAAAAGTCATGATTAAATTTCGGAAATCATTTCATTATTAATAATTTACATAGAATTATTTCCAATTTTCACTATATATTTGAAATTTAGAAAAACTGATTTTTAAGATTTATATACAAAACCAAAAATCGTATTAAAATTCTCTAAAAATGGCAATGTACCTCTGGACCATATTGGTTTTTTCGTTCATAATGACCGCTCCGGATGTGTGGTTTTTTATGAAAATGAAAAAGCACAACTTTTTCAAATGGTTTCGGGTTTTGTCACTATTGCCGCTTATTTTATTTATTATCAGCTTTTTATATATCCGATTTGGATTGAGAAACAGTCATGATTTTTTGCTGACAAGCAGAATTTCCTGGGTTTTTATCGCGCTTTCACTTATTTACACTCCCAAAATTATTTACATCATTTTCTTTTACGTCAATCGGCTGTACAACCGAATTTTCAATAAACAAACCCGGATTTTCAGAATTATCGGATTTGCATTGGGAACTTTTTTCGTGGGAGTTTTGTCTTATGGCGTGATTGTGAGCCGCGATAATTTTTACCTCAAAGAGCAAATCGTAGAAGTGAAAGATTTGCCCGAGAGCTTTGATGGTTATAGGATAGCTTTATTTTCGGATTTTCACCTTGGAAATTGGAGCCAAAAATATTCTGTCATGGAGCCGATAGTTGATATTATTAATAAAACAGATGCTGATATTATCGTTTTTGCAGGTGATATGATTAATAATTTTCATCAGGAAACCTTCGGCTGGGAGCAATATTTCAAGCAACTAAAATCCAAAAATGGCATGTATGCCGTGCTTGGCAATCACGATTACGGAGATTATACCAACTGGGATACGCCGGAAGATAAGCAGAAAAACCTGGATCAAACCAAAGAAAATATCCGAAATCTTGGTTTTCGTTTGTTACTTAACGAAAATACAAATCTCGTAAAAGGCTCAGATACAATCACATTAGTTGGTGTGGAAAATTTTGGTTCGGGACATTTTGACGATTATGCCGACTTAGCGAAAGCTTTGGAAAATACCCGATCCGGCAGAAAGAAAATCCTGATTACTCACGATCCTAATCACTGGAAAGCGGAAGTTGTGGATAAGCAAAAGGATATTTTTCTTACGTTTTCAGGGCACACGCATGCCGGACAAATCGGATTTACGAGAGGTAAATTTCAGATTTCACCGGCTTCCTTAATTTATCCGGAATGGGATGGATTGTATCATTCCGGCGAACAATTTATTTACGTGAACCGAGGAATTGGTCACGTTGGAATTCCAATGCGTATCGGTGTACCGCCGGAAATTACGCTGATAATATTAAAAAAACCGTAAATTCACATGAATGTGTAAATTTACGGTTGATTTTTTATTGGAGAAAAGTTTCGCTGATGTGCGCCCAACTTAATATTCTCTATTTCCAAAAATGGCTGTACCAATCCGAATCATGGTGCTGCCTTCTTCAATGGCAATTTCGTAATCATCGGACATTCCCATGGACAATTCGTGAAAAGTATCTTTACCAGCGAAATATTTCGCTTTCACTTCGTTATAAAGCGATTTCAAAAATCGGAATTCGCCGCGAACTTGCTCCTGATTAGTTGTAAAGGTTGCCATTCCCATCAGACCTGCAATTTCCACATTTTTTAGTTGTAAAAACTCTTCGTTCTCAAATAATACCTTCAGTTCTTCAGCAGAAAATCCAAATTTTGTATCCTCATCGGCAATGTGAACCTGAAGCAAGCATTCCACTTTCCTACCCGCCTTTTCGGCTTGTTTATTGATTTCTTTCAGCACTTTCAAACTGTCAACGCCGTGGATTAAACTCACAAAATCAGCAATATATTTGATTTTATTTGTCTGCAAATGTCCGATAAAATGCCACACGATATCTTTTGGCAAATTCGGTTGTTTGGCGGTCAACTCTTGCACACGGCTCTCACCAAAATTCCTCTCGCCCGCATCGTAAGCTTCCAAAATGCTTGCTTCGGGATGAAATTTGGACACGCAAATCAACTTCACATGAGCCGGAACGTGCGAACGTATTTCTTGTATATTCTGTAAAATGCTCATTTTTAAAATCGGAAACTCAATTTCTAATCGGCTTTGTATTTAAAAACATCCATCACATTCGTTTCTGTAACCGATGCAATTTCATAATCTGCCAGCGTACCTTTCATGCCGGTCTCAAGAACTTCTACGGCTTCTTTCAGCGTAGAAGCTTGCGCAAACATCGTTGAGGCAATGCGCTTTTCAACGCCTTTTTCCTCGTCCAGCGAAATAAAATTCACTTTGCAACGATACCATTTATCGCCCGATTCATTCTCAAAAAGTTCGTTAATTCTCGCTCTTTTTATGTCAGCTACCAAAAATTCGCCGCTGATATAAGGCTTCATTTCCTTGTTAATGCGCTCTTCTGCTTCTGTGAAAGACAAAGCGTCAATCAGATAAGCCTCACTCACTTTTGTAATTCCGCCATCTTCGGCGTTGCGCTCGTATTTTACTTTACATTGAAACCAGTTATGCATGTGTTATTTGTCTTATTTTTAATTAGTTATAAATATTTTTACTCTCAATTTCAGAACTACAAAGATACAAATTTTTCCTTAATTCGGCGAAGTATTCCGTTTCTCTAAAGCGATTTTAAGGCTAATTCTCACAAAATTAGATTGATAAAATCAATAATTTTCTCTAAGTTATTATTTTTTCGTAACTTTGCAGGCTCAAATTTTTGAAAATGGGAAGAATTCTTGCAATTGATTACGGAAACAAACGGACAGGATTGGCTGTGACAGATCCTCTGCGAATTATGGCCAACGGTTTGGATACGGTGCCGACGCATGAATTAATTTCATTTTTGGAAAATTACCTGGCTAAAGAAGCGGTGGATATTATTGTATTCGGTTTGCCCAAACAAATGAGCGGTGAAGAATCCGAAACAATGAAGCACATCCGACCTTTGGCAAAAAAAATTAAGGATAAATTTCCACAAGTTGAACTAGTATATGCCGATGAGCGTTTTACATCCGTATTGGCTCACAAAGCCATGCTGGAGGGCGGTCTGAAGAAAAAAGCAAGGCAAGATAAAGCTTTGGTTGATAAAATCAGCGCCACGATTATTTTACAAACTTATTTGGAAAGTTTAAATCCAATTTTCTAATTTCTAATATCTAATTTTCTAAAACGTGATTTTACCAATTTACACATACGGACAAACAGTTTTGCGCAAAGTAGCAGAACCGATTGACAAAGATTATCCAAAACTTAACGAGCTGATAGAAAACATGTACGAAACCATGAAACACGCTGAAGGTGTTGGTTTGGCAGCTCCGCAGGTTGGTTTGCCCATTCGTTTATTAGTGATTGACTTAGCGCCATTCAAAGAAGATGATCCTGAACTGGCCGAATTCAAAGTAACGATGATTAATCCGGAAATTCTGGAAGAAAGCGAGGAAGAAATCGAGTACGACGAAGGTTGCTTGAGCATTCCGGGCATTAGCGAAACCGTTTCAAGACCGGAAGAAATAAAAGTCAGCTATTTTGATGCCGACTTTAACGAACATGTGGAAGTTTACGATGGCTTCAGAGCGCGCGTGATTCAGCACGAATTTGATCACCTGGAAGGTCATTTATTTACTGATCGAGTGAAACCGCTTCGCCGTCAATTGCTAAAAGGCAAACTTACAAACATTGCAAAAGGAAGAGCAGTTTGTAAATATAAGATTAAATAGACTACAAGAAACAAGACTTTAAGAGCCAAGACTTTAAGATAAAAAAGCCGTTTTGCGAATGCAAAACGGCTTATATTTTATTCTTTCGTTTCCTCTTGATTGTCTTCTTTTTTCGCTTTAGGTTTCATTTTGAAAATCGGGATATTAATATTGATCCTTCGTTTCTTCGGCTCTTCCTTTTTTACATATTGCGTTGTAACCACCGGAAGCGCCGTTGACCCTTCTATATAATCGTGTCGATACATATTAAAGAACAAAATAAACAGCGACAAAATTAGCGGCCCAAAAATTACGCCCCAAAATCCAAACATCGCAATACCAATAATTACTCCAAAAACGGTAATCAATGGGTGAATATCGGCTAATTTTTTCTGAAGAATAAACCGCGCGACATTATCCACACTACCAATTATCAGAAATCCGTAGGCAAGCAATCCAATTCCCATAGCGTATTCTTGCTGAATCAATGTGGCAATTGCCAAAGGCACATAAATCAATCCTGCGCCAACCAGTGGAATAATAGTGGCAAACGCCGTCAGCACCGCATAAAGCATCGGACTTGGCACATTAAAAATCTCATAGCCAACATAAGCAAAAATTCCTTGTATCAATGCCAAAAGTGGAATTCCCAAAGCATTCGCTTGAATGATTAATTTAGTTTCACGTACGAAAGTTTGTTTATTTTCTTTGGTGAAAGGTAGAATTTCACGAATAGTATTTTCAAAGTCATCATAACTGTATAGCATAAAATAAAGCACAAACAGAATGACGACGGAATTGATAACAAAGGAATACGAGTTTGCTGCAATAACCTGCACCACGTTAGTTCCTAACTTTGGAATAAAAGATAAATTTTCCGGAGTAAAAAGCTGGATGTTAAACCGGGCTTCGATTTTATCTATAAATTGAAAAACCGTATCTTTTATCGCGTTCGGATCAAAATTAATTCCCGAAATTGTATCGGCTACCAAAAATCCCAAACCGGTCAGCGGCAACAAGAAAATAAACAGCGTTTCGAGCAAAATAATTGTTGCTGCAAGTCCCCTGCTCCACCTTTTCTTTTCGTGCAGAAATTTCATCTGCCCTCGAAGCATGGCATAGAAAGTAAATGCTCCCAAAAATCCACCTAAATACGGTCTGGCTTGCTTAAAAAGGATAAAGCCAATCACTAACATCAAAAGCAACAACACATACTGGTACTGCTTTCTGGAAAAATCTCTTTCTGGCATAATACTTTATTTTTTTAGTTTAGGGTTATGAGTTTCGGGTTATGAGTTTCGGGTTATGAGTTTCGAGTTTCGAGTTTCGGGTTTCGGGTTTCGGGTTTCGAGTTTCTGACTTCTGACTTCTGACTTCAAACTTCCAACTTCCGACTTAATTGCAACAAACTACGTACCACGAAAGTCAAATCA
>CAZCIU010000009.1:43494-57694 GCA_964498765.1 uncultured Paludibacter sp.
AACTTCCAACTTCCGACTTAATTGCAACAAACTACGTACCACGAAAGTCAAATCAGACCAATCTACGGATTAAATCTTCTTTTTCTCCGTAAAGCATCTCAATTACTGGCACTTCTATCATTGTGTAAGCACCCGGTTTGATGCGAGTAGCTGCGCGCGCACAAGCCACAAGTACTTGAGCAGTCAATGCCGGATTATTGATTTTCATATCAAATTCGAAAAGTTGATTTTGGGTTTTTCCCGAAACGCCTTTGCGAACCATTTTCACACCGTGACCCATATCTTGCAGATTATCAACGCTATCAACTTGAAAAACGTGTGTTTCATCGTGAGCAAAATACGCATCGGTTTTGATATTTTTTTCGACTTCTTTGAAATCTATTCCATCCTCTATTTCCACATACACCATTCGGCGGTGAATTCCCGTGCCAAGCGGAATAGTCATCGAAAGTCCTTTTTTCACACCTTTTATCGCTTTTACGGCTACCGAATGTCCCATACTCATTCCGGGACCAAAATTTGTATAAGTCACTCCTTTCGGCGCAATGGCTTCCAATAATGCGCGAATAACCGAATCGCTTCCCGGATCCCATCCGGCAGAAATAATCGAAACTGCATTATTTTTCACAGCCACCGGCTCCAAAGATTGCTTCAAATCCCAAATTCCGCCGTGAATATCGTAGCTGTCAACCGTATGAATTCCGAGAGCCAGCATTTCCTTCGCCATTTCCGGAATGCTGCGCGTTGGCGCACAAAGTATCGCCACGTTCACATCGTCCAATTTCTTAATGTCATCTACTACTTTAATGTCACGCAATTCCTTCGCTTCTTTCTCATTCAAAACTGTGCTTCTGCGTACCAAACCGGCCAATTCAAAATCAGGAGCTGCTTCTACCGCCTCCAAAACTGATCTGCCGATATTTCCATAACCTACTACTGCAATTCTAATTTTTGTCATATTCTATTGTATTTATTTGCTCGCAAAATTATTAAAAAAAATGGCACTATTACTGACTATTTGCGATTTTCTTAAAGCTTTTTTCAGTTTTTTTTAACTTGCAACCGCTGAACTAAAATTGCTTTTCAAAGTTTCATTGAAAATTTCCGCTAAAATATTAAATCTATAAATCGTAAAAATAAATTATTTTTTCATAAAGTTATCAACAATTTATGTTAATTAATTTTCCATTATTACAATTTCATTTCAGAATAAAAATATTTTTTGGAAAACTTTTTTGGATTTTAAAAATCATATATACTTGATTTTATGATACTTAAATTTTATTTTAGAAAACTTTATTCGCAATAGACAAAATTTATTGATATTTTCTTGCAATTAATCCATATTTTTTCACTAACATTGTAGTCCGATATTTTCGATTAGAAAACATTCTTAAAACACTAATATACAACTAAAAGAAACTGTGGAAAGAAAAATTTACACTCAAGAAGAAGCAGAAAAGGCAACGCTGGAGTATTTCAAGGGTGACGACCTGGCCGCGAAAGTTTGGACTACCAAATACGCGCTCAAGGACTCATTCGGAAATATCTTTGAGAAAACTCCGGACGACATGCACTGGCGACTGGCTTCTGAAGTTGCGCGAATCGAAGAAAAGTACCCAAATCCTCTTTCAAAAGAAGAGTTATTTGAACTTTTCAGAGATTTTAAGTACATCGTGCCGCAAGGCAGCCCTATGACAGGAATTGGAAATGAGCATCAAGTTGCTTCATTGTCCAATTGTTTTGTAATCGGATTTGACGGAGATTCGGATTCTTACGGAGCTATTATCAAAATTGACGAAGAGCAGGTTCAGCTGATGAAAAGACGTGGTGGAGTTGGACACGACTTGTCTCACATTCGTCCGAAAGGCTCTCCTGTTAAGAACTCTGCATTGACATCAACCGGGATTGTTCCGTTTATGGAGCGCTACTCCAACTCAACGCGTGAAGTTGCACAAGATGGCCGTCGTGGAGCGTTGATGCTGAGCGTTTCTATCAAACACCCGGACTCCGAATCCTTTATTGACGCTAAACTGGAAGCCGGAAAAGTTACCGGAGCCAATGTTTCGGTAAAAATTGATGATGACTTTATGAAAGCAGTTATCGAAAAGCGTCCTTACACGCAGCAGTATCCTATTTTCAGCAAAAATCCTTGGTTCAAAAAAGACATTGACGCAGAAGCATTGTGGAAAAAAATTGTACACAACGCATGGCGTTCAGCTGAGCCTGGCGTGCTTTTCTGGGATACTATCACACGTGAATCTGTGCCTGATTGCTATGCAGATTTAGGCTACAGAACGGTATCTACAAACCCATGCGGAGAGATTCCTTTGTGTCCCTACGATAGCTGCCGATTGCTGGCTATCAACCTTTATTCTTATGTAAAAAACCCATTTACTTCTGAAGCTGAGTTTGATTTTGAATTGTTCGACAAACACGTACAATTGGCTCAGCGCATCATGGACGATATTATCGATTTGGAAATGGAGAAAATCGATAAAATTCTTGAAAAGATTTCTTCTGACCCTGAAAGCGACGACATTAAAAATACAGAATATCAACTTTGGGAAAAAATTAAGAAAAAAACGTCACAAGGCCGTCGTACCGGTGTAGGCACAACTGCTGAAGGCGATATGCTGGCAGCATTGGGATTGCGATACGGAACGGACGAAGCGATAGATTTCTCAGAAAAAGTTCACAAAGCAGTGGCTTTGGCAGCTTACCACTCATCGGTCAATATGGCTAAAGAACGTGGTGCATTTGATGTGTACGACACAAAACGCGAAGAAAACAATCCGTACATCCTGCGCATCAAAGAAGCCGATCCGGAACTTTACAAAGAAATGGCAAAACACGGTCGCCGCAACATTGCTTGCCTGACCATTGCACCAACCGGAACTACCAGCATCATGACGCAGACTACATCGGGAATTGAGCCGGTATTTATGCCGGTTTATACTCGCCGTAGAAAAGTAAATCCGAACGATAAAAACGTACAGATTGACTTTGTGGATGAAAATGGCGATTCTTGGGAAGAATATGTAGTTTTCCACCACAAATTCGTTACCTGGATGGAAGCAAACGGCATTTCTACCACAAAACGCTACACCAAAGAAGAAGTGGACGAATTGGTTGCAAAATCACCTTATTTCAAAGCAACATCGAACGATGTGGACTGGCTGAAAAAAGTGCACATGCAAGGCAGGGTGCAAAAATGGGTAGATCACTCCATTAGCGTTACTATCAACTTGCCGAGCGATGTTTCTGAAGAATTGGTGGGTCAACTTTACGAAGAAGCTTGGAAATCAGGCTGTAAAGGTGCTACCGTTTATCGCGATGGATCAAGAGCAGGCGTACTTGTAGCAGTGCAAGAGAAGAAAAAAGACGAAGACGATAAAAAAGACGGTAAAGAAAAAGAAATTCGTGTTTGCTATGACATTGAAGAGCCGCTGGTGCGTCCTACAGAGTTGAAGTGCGACATTGTTCGTTTCCAAAACAACAAAGACAAATGGATTGCATTCGTAGGATTAAAAGATGGCAGACCTTACGAAATCTTTACCGGAATCGCTGACGACGACGATGGAATTATGCTTCCGAAAACGGTTACAGATGGAAAAATCATCAAAGTTAAAAGTGATGATGGACAAAGCCGCTACGATTTCCAGTTTGTAAACAAACGCGGATTTAAGACTACGGTAGAAGGACTTTCTTACAAATTTGACAAGGAATTCTGGAACTACGCTAAATTAATTTCCGGCGTTTTGCGCTACGGAATGCCGATTGATCAGGTGATTAAGTTAGTTTCCGGCCTGCAACTCGACAGCGAATCCATCAACACTTGGAAAGTAGGTGTGGAAAGAGCACTTAAAAAATATATTCCGGACGGAACGCAAGTTTCAGAACAAGCCTGCCCGGAATGCGGACAAAAAACATTGGTTTATCAAGAGGGTTGCCTGACTTGCAAAAGTTGCGCGTACTCCCGATGTGGATAAAATTTATTGATTTTTATTTTAAGTTAGCAAGAGAGAAAGGCGAGTTTTTTAAGCTCGTCTTTCTTGTATTTTTCAGAAAAAACAAAAAAGATATGAGATTAAGAGCCATAATAGCCTGTGTACTTTGGGGTTCGGCCTTTGCCGGAGCAAAAATTGGATTACAATACGCTGAGCCGATATTCCTTTCCGGAATTCGTTTTACGCTTGCCGGACTGCTTCTGGTGCCGCTGATGATGTTCAGAAACGTAGATTTTATTAGCGAAATCAAAAAACATTGGCGATTTATGCTGATTTTTGCATTTGTACAAACATTTATGCAATACGGACTTTTTTTCCTCGGAATTGACAAAGTTCCGGGCGCAACATCGTCGATTATCGTTGGAGCAGGTCCGCTTTTTGTTGCAATTCTGGCTCATTTATCTTTCAAAAACGACAAACTTTCACTCCGAAAAACCTTTGCGATTTTACTCGGATTGTCAGGAATTGTCTTTATTAGTTTAGCAAAAGGAAATATCTCGACCGACAATCCCGATTTTTACTTGGGAGTTGGATTGCTATTATTGAGCGTAATAGTGGGAGCTTATACTAATATAATGGTTGCCAAAAAGAAATCGGAGAATATTTCACCCTACGCGCTCACTTCATTCGCCAATTTTACGGGCGGAATTTTACTACTGTTAACTTCATTTGCCGTGGAAAAACCAAGTTCTTTCCACTTCCCAATCGAATTTTACGGTGCTTTACTTTGGTTGGCGTTTATTTCTGCAGCAGGATTTTCACTTTGGTATGGCTTACTTAATCGTCCGGACGTGAAAGTTTCCGAACTGAACATCTGGAAATTCTTAATTCCTGTAACGGGAAGTATTTTGAGCTGGATTTTTGTAAAAGGAGAAAGTCCGGATGTACCTACGATAGTGGGAATGCTGATTATTAGTGCTGCATTGCTGCTTGTGCAGGCTCCAGATAAGTTTATCAAGAAGCTTTTCAATCCAAAAAGGGAAGAAATTTAACAAGAAACTTTAATCAATTTCCTCGTCAAATTTTACCAAAGTCTCGAACAAATCGTCGTTACTTTCGCCGTATTTTTTCTTCATTCGCTGTTTGGATTTCCGCACAGCTTCAGCCGTAATTCCCAGCAAAGAAGCGGTTTCGCTATAGCTAAATCCAAGATTAAGCAGCAGAATAATACGCAAATTCGAATCGGTTAAATCAGGATATTTGTAATGCAAGTTTTCGTAATATTCCGGATAAGTTTTCTGGAATTCGAGTTTGAACATTTTCCAGTTTTCCTCAGTCATTAAATGTGTTTCAAGCAAAGAATTGAGCCTTCCTTCTTTCTTTTCAAGATTATCGCCGGAAGAACGCTCCAATTTTTGAATCTCGAAATTCAATTTTCGAATTTGTGCATTTTTATTTTTAAGGTACTCAATCTGAGAACTTAAATTGGATTCTGTTTCGCTAAGTTTCAGTTCGTACTTTTGCTTTTCGGCTTCCATATCGTTTACAAGACGGTCGTAATCCCGGCTTCTTTTCCTTAGTTTATTCCGGTAGCTCCAATAAATAAATGATGCCACCAAAAGTAAAATCGAGCTGATAATGATATAAAAATTTACTTTTTTACGATAAGCATCGTGCGTTTTAGCTAACTCAAATTCGTATTTCCGCTTTTGAATTTGATATTGTGAATTTCGAACGGCTCTTTCACCATCGGCTTTGTTGACCGAATCTTCCAGGATTTTTAATTCTTTCAGCAAACTCAACTCTTTTACAGCGTCCTGTCCATCGAGTATTTCGAGTTTCATCAGCACCACTCTCCGACGCGCGCTCAGATAATACGAACGACTGTAGGCAATTTTTTCCGCTTCGGCAAGCGTTAATTCAGCCTCGGCATTTTGATCATTTTTGAGATAAAGCCTGCTCAATAACAACAAAGAATACAGTAAATTCTGCTCATCTGTGGATACTCTGGAGTACCTCACATCATCAGCGGCTAATTGAATTGCAGCTGGTATATCGCCTTTTGCTTCCAGAATTTCAGCACGACTGCCCAAAACTTTTGCATAACGGGAATTGTCCTTGATTTTGAGCGCCATTTTTCCCGTTTTATCAAAATATCTTTCAGCTTCTGCTATTTCATTGATTCTATAATAATGCAAACCGATACTATACAGTAGCGATGCGTATTCTTCTGTATCTTTTTTAGAAAATTGAATGGCTTTATTCAGGTATTTCAGACTTTCATCAGCGTCGTTCATGGTTTGCAGCACCCAACCAATCAGTTTGAAAGTTTCTGCCGGCATAAGCACTTTTGACGTCGGATGCACCTGCAAATCATTCATTACGGTAAGTAAAATCGGTATTAACTGCTCGTAATCTCTAAAAAAATACCGATTTTCTACGAAGCTCATTCGCGCCCAAATATTCATCGTCATATCTTCCTGGTTGATGGCAATTCTTACCGCTTCACGATAGAGCGAATCTGCAGGTTCGTTGATATGATCAATTGACTTATCATACGCCTTCGCCATCAAAACCATTTTTACGATTTCTGCTCTGTGACCGTTTATTCCATTCAGTTTTTCCAGTTGTTTTTTCATCAGAAGCGTATCACTCTCCGACTTCTCACTTTCGCGAATAAAGTTTTCGATAGACGATAAATCTGAAAAAGAAATATTGCTTTTTGCTTGCAAAGTGTTAACAAAACAAACAAAAAGTAAGATAAAAAGCAGATTTTTCAGCCTAAAAAACTTCATTTTGGTGATAAATAATTTGGTTGTGCAAAGATAATTAAATTCGAAAATAAATTGCATTAATTTTAAATCAATTTTAAATCACTGAAATTCTGCTAATTACGACCAACAAATCATTTGTCCCAGCTTTGTCCCGCCTGTTTTTTTGAAAAAAAACCTCTTCAATTGTACTTTTGTTTCGAACTGTTCTAAATAACAACCGTAATTTTCAATAAACATTAGCATTAATTAGTAAATCAAAATGGAATTAAAAATTAGTACAAAAAAAAGTCCCCCTAAATTCGACACTTAGTTGCGACTGGTGCAGAAATTTTCTGTGGAACAGTTTAAGTTTCTGGGAAAAGATTTAGGGGGCACTTTCCTTAAAAATTTGAAACACAAAAAGACAACTTAATCTACAATATATAAGATTATAAAAGAAGTTATACCAACCTTAACCAATGATAAAATTTCTGTTTGTTCTGAAAATATTCTGCCGAGAAATATCAATTTCGATATTCTGGCAGAATATTAAACACTAAAAAATCTCTTTGTTTACACTATGAATTTAAATTAAACCACTTACAAAACGGATTTATAAGTTTTTAGTTTTACTTTTCAAAGCATACCGAATTGTGAATAATTAGTGTAGTTTATTTTTAATTAAACTAGAAAGAACGGTTTCAAACTGAAATCGTTCTTTTTTTGATTTGCTTCCATTTTTGAGAAATAGTATCTTTGCAGCTTAATTTGAATTTTGAAAATATGAAACCGGACAGTTTGATTTTTGATATGGATGGCACACTTTGGGACAATGTAAACTCATACGTCAAAGCATGGAATGCCGGCTTACAGGAAACAGGATTTGAAAAGCGAGTAAGCCGCGCTGATTTACTGGGACTTATGGGAAAAGAGATCGGCCTAATGATGGATGTAATTGCTCCGGGAAGTTCTGAAGAAAAACGAACTGAACTTATGCATGCCGTTTTTGAAGCCTATAATAAAATGGCCGATAATATTGAACCGACAATTTTCCCGGGCGTATTGGAAGGATTGAAAAAATTATCTACGAAATACAAATTACTTCTGCTCAGCAATTGCGAAGAAGATGGTTTGGTGAAATTTATGAAACACACCGGAACCACTCATCTTTTCACAGATTACATGGAATACGGTCAGAATTTTCAGCCAAAAAGCTTCAACTTGCAACTTCTCATTGAGCGCAACAATCTACAATCCACGATTTATGTTGGCGATACGGCATCCGACTGCCGCGAAAGCAAAAAAGCCGGAGTTCCTTTTGCTTTGATGACTAATGGATTTGGCGAGACGGACGATTATGATTTGAGGTTTGATAGTTTTGGTGAATTGGTGGAGTATTTTTACTAAAAATCGAGAATATAGTTAATAAATTTCGTACCTGCCTGTCTCAAATAGGGATATTTTTCTCTATGACCAAACACTTCCTTTAAACTAATAATGATTGGTTATAACGGCAAACTGTATACTAAAAACTGTAAACTAACTCACACCTGCTCCAAAAACGCAATCCGCTTTTCAATCGGCGGATGCGTAGCAAAAAGTTCGTTTAGAAAGGAAGCACCCGTTTTCAGCGGATTTTCGATAAAAAGCTGAGCCACATCGTTTTGATCAATGGCCTCAATCAGTGGATCTTTAGAGATTTTTCTGAGAGCAGAAGCCAAAGCCTGTGGATTTTTAGTCATTTCGGCACTTCCGGCGTCTGCCATATACTCTCTTTTACGGGAAATTGCCAATTTCATCAGGAAAGTGATAGCATATCCAATGGCCGCCAAAACCAAAATCACCAAAATCATAATTCCGCCGCCACCTTTATCGTTTTTACTGCTCGAAACTCTCGGTCTTTGTACCAAAATACGCGAAAGAAACTGCGTTAAGAATGAGAAAATCCCAACAAAAACGATGGAAACCATCATCACTTTTACATCGTGATTTTTGATATGTGTTAATTCGTGCGCTATCACAGCTTCCAGCTCCTGATCATCCAGCTCATTGATAATACCGCGCGACAAAGTAACGGTGTAGTTTTTCTGATTGATGCCGCTGGCATACGCGTTCAGCGAATCATCTTCTATCACATTCACAATCGGCATTTGCATACCGTTTGCCATGCAGATATTTTCCACAAGATTATACACCCGCTTATTGTCTCGTCGCTCCAGCGTTTTGGCTCCGGTAGCCCAATTAATGATAGAAGAGTGGGAAAAATAAGCGATTATAAACCAAACCGTACAAATTCCGAATACCCAAGGGGCAATTTCAAAAAAATTAGCCGTACTTTCGTTAATGGAATATGGATTCATGAATTCGGAAGCAGTATTATTACCGAAAGCATTAAATACATAAACTCCCAACCATGTGAGCAGTAAAATGACACACGGAAAAAGCACAAGCATTAGTACAGAGCGAAAAGTATTTCTTCTGATCTGCGTTTGAATTCCTACGTAACTCACTTGCTAAAAACTTACGGTTGGCGCTTTATTCAAATCGGCACGTTCGTCACCTAAATCAAACATCGTTTCGCGGCGGAAATTAAACATTCCTGCTATCAGATTAGCCGGGAAAGTTTCCACAGCGTTGTTGTATTCGCGGGTTGTAGAGTTGAAATAGCGACGCACAGAAGCCAGTTTATTTTCTATATCAGACATTTCCTCCTGCAGTTGCAAGAAATTGGCACTTGCTTTCAGATCCGGATAAGCTTCCAGTGAAACTTTCAGTCCGTTCAAAGCCGAAGAAAGCTGACTTTCAGCTGCAATTTTCTCGTCAATTCCACGAGCAGACATCGCAGCACTTCGCGCATTAGTCACCTGGATAAGCGTTTCACTCTCGTGCTTCATATAGCCTTTTACAGATTCCACCAGCTGCGGAATAAGGTCGTGGCGTTGCTTAAGCTGCACATCAATATCCGCAAAAGCATTCTCACGCGTATTGCGCAAGCGAACAAGACGATTATAAACAGACATCACGAACAATGCCAACAGAACGACAAGAACCAATACAATGATTATCATAATTTGAGTGTTAAATGTTATATTCACAAAGATAAAATATTTTGATAAAATACGAACTTAATTCCAAAAAAATATTTTTCTGAATGCTTTCTGAGAAGTAAAAATCCAGTTTTTTATGAAATAACAAATATTTTTCGGAGAAGTTAGAATAATTCTAAATAAATTTTGCAGCAATAAATTCAAAATGGTGAAAAATTTCTTTAATTATTGAGATTTAAAAAGTATCTTTGCACCGTTTTTTATGCATTTTTAATTCAATTAATCATTTTAATGGCAAATACAATAAAAATTAGCAAGGGTTTAGATATCAAAATCGACGGAAAAGCTGCCGAAAAACTATCCAAAGTTAAACCCGCGAGCGTCATTGAAATCAATCCCGACCTTTTTCACGGAATTATCCCAAAAATGATTGTAAAAGGTGGCGAGGCAATTCAGGCCGGATCGCCCTTATTTTACAACAAAAATGACGAAAGGATGAACTTTGTGTCGCCTGTAAGCGGCAAAGTACGTGAAGTAGTACGTGGAGAACGAAGGAAAGTGATGGGCGTCATCATTGATACCGACGCTGAAACAAATTATCTAAAATTTGAAGTTGCAAAAACAGCCGAAGACATCAAAGCAGTGCTTTTGAAATCGGGTTTGTGGACTTTGATTAAGCAGCGTCCATTTGACGTGATTGCTAATCCGGATCAAACGCCCAAAGCAATTTTCATTTCTACCTTTGACACAGCACCACTTGCACCTGATTACGAATTCTTAATGAAGGACAAAATAGCTGAATTCCAGGCCGGAGTTGATGCTTTAGCAAAATTAACTTCCGGAAAAGTTCATCTGGGACTTAAATCCGGCAATTCAATTTTTGCAGCTGTAAAAGGCGTTGACAGCACAATTTTCACGGGTCCGCACCCTGCAGGAAACGTTGGTGTTCACATCAACAAAGTAAATCCGGTAAACAAAGCTGAAGTAGTTTGGACTGTTGCACCTCAGGACGTTGCCATTATTGGCCGACTGATGACAAAAGGCATTGTGGATATGACCAGAACGGTAGCGCTTACCGGACCAGAAGTAGCTAACCCGCAGTACTTTGAAACGGTGGCTGGGAACAATATTTCGGCAATGGTCAAAGGCAATATCAAATCCGTAAACTATCCACTTCGATACGTGAGCGGCAACTTGCTGAGCGGTGTAAAAATCAGCGAAAACGGATATTTGTCGCCTTCTGCTACGCAAATCAGCGTGATAGACGAAGGAAGCCAAACACACGAATTATTCGGTTGGGCTATGCCTCGCTTGGACAAATTCAGCATGAGCAATTTGTTTTTCTCAAAACTTCTTCCCAATAAAAAATTCAAATACGATGCTCGTCTTTTAGGCGGTCCACGTTCCATCATCATGTCCGGCGAATGGGAAAGTGTTTTCCCGATGGATATTTTGCCGGAGCATTTGATTAAGACGATGTTGGCTCAAAACATTGAGCGAATGGAAAATCTGGGAGCTTACGAAATTGCACCGGAAGACTTTGCGCTTTGTGAATTTGTAGATACGTCAAAACTTCCACTGCAAGCCATTGTAAGAGAAGCTTTGGATGTATTGAGAAGAGAAGTTGAATAAGAATTTTCTTAAATCCAGATTCTCACATTTTCAATAAATACATTTATTATTATAAAACAGTCTGATGTCTAATCAGTTGACATCTAAAAGTCTATAAAATGAATAATCTTAGAAAATTAGTTGACAAAATAAAACCAAACTTCTCTCCGGGTGGAAAGTTCGAGAAACTTCACTCTACGTTTGATGCGTTTGAGACGTTTTTATTTGTCCCAAATACTACCTCTAAGTCAGGAGCGCACATTCACGATGCCGTGGATAGCAAGCGTACTATGATTGTGGTGGTTATTGCCTTGATACCTGCATTGCTGTTTGGAATGTATAATGTAGGTTATCAGCATTATCATGCCATTGGACAAGCCGCAGCAGGTTTTTGGCCGATGTTTTGGTTCGGATTTTTGGCAGTTTTACCAATCGTATTGGTTTCTTACGCCGTAGGATTGGGAATTGAATTTGCCGGAGGCCAAATCAGAAAAGAAGAAGTTCAGGAAGGTTTCCTTGTTACAGGGATGCTTATTCCGTTGATTGTTCCGGTAGATACACCCCTTTGGATGATTGCCTTGGCTACAGCTTTTGCAGTTATTTTCGCCAAAGAAGTTTTCGGTGGAACCGGAATGAATATTTTCAATGTGGCTTTGGTAACCCGTGCGTTTTTATTCTTCGCTTATCCGCAATCCATGTCCGGAGATCAGGTGTGGGTTCGCACCAAAGAAACTTTTGGCTTGGGTGGCGGAAATGTAGTAGATGCATTCTCAGGCGCTACACCGCTTGGTCAGGTGGGTACTTCTACCCTATCGCAAGCTCAAATAGTTGACACACTGGGACAACCATACACTTTGATGGATACAATCATCGGTCTTATGCCGGGATCTATCGGAGAAACATCAATTATTGCCATCGGAATTGGAGCATTAATTCTTCTGGTAACGCGCATTGCGAGTTGGAAAGTAATGCTTTCTGTATTTGCAGGTGGTGCTTTGATGTCGCTTATTTTTGAGAATTTTGGTCCGGATACTGCAGCGGCTAATTTGCCTTGGATGTATCACCTTACTCTTGGTGGATTTGCATTTGGAGCTGTATTTATGGCTACTGACCCGGTAACTTCATCGCGTACCGAAACCGGAAAATGGATTTACGGATTTTTGATCGGCGCATTGGCTATCATTATCCGTGTGCTAAACCCGGGATACGCCGAAGGTATGATGCTCGCTATTTTACTTATGAATATTTTCGCGCCGCTGATTGACTTCTACGTGGTAGAATCCAATATCAAGCGTCGTCTGAAACGAGTTTCCAACAAATAAAGCTTTATACAAAATGGATACAAATAAAAATAGTTATACAATAATCTATGCCATCGTTATGGTGGTAATAGTTGCATTATTGCTTGCATTTGTTTCGGGAGCTTTGAAAAGTAAACAAACAGCTAACGTTGAGCTTGATAAGAAAAAACAAATTCTGAGTTCATTGAACATAGATTTGAAGGATCAGGATGCTGAAGCGCTGTATAATCAATACATTCCCAAAGCAGTAGTAATAAACAGCAAAGGTGAAGTTATCTCAGAAGATAAAGAGAAAGCATTTAATATTGATATTGCCAAAGAATTGAGCCGTCCGGTAGAAGAAAGAGAACTTCCGGTTTACCTGGCTACAGTAGATGGAAAACCTAAATACATTCTTTCTACTCGCGGTACAGGACTTTGGGGCCCAATCTGGGGCTACATTGCATTCAATGAAGATAAAAACTCTATTTTCGGAACTTATTTTGCTCACGCGGGCGAAACGCCGGGATTGGGAGCTGAAATTGCTTACAAAGAGTTTCAAGATAAATTTATCGGTAAAAAAATCATGAACGCCGAAAATAAATTCATGTCAATCGCCGTGGTAAAACCGGGTCAGAAAGAAAATGACAAAGATTACGTGGATGGAATTTCGGGTGGAACTATCACCAGTAAAGGTGTAGAAGCAATGCTTGAAAACAGCATTGGACAATACGAACCATATCTTAAACAAACTACTGTTGAGGGAGGAGCACAATAATGAGTAAACTATTATCAGCAAAATCAAAAGAGATCCTTTTAGGACCTTTGAATAAAAATAACCCGATTACCGTTCAGGTTTTAGGTATCTGTTCGGCTTTAGCTGTTACTGCCAAACTGGAGCCATCCTTGGTTATGGGTATTTCGGTGACTATCATTATTGCCATGTCCAACGTGATTATTTCTTTGCTTAGAAATACAATTCCAAACCGCATTCGTATCATCGTTCAATTGGTAGTTGTTGCCGCTCTTGTAACTGTAGTAAGTGAATTCCTAAAAGCATTTGCTTATGACGTGAGTACGCAGCTTTCGGTTTACATCGGTTTGATTATTACAAACTGTATCTTGATGGGACGTTTGGAAGCATTTGCTATGAGCAACAAGCCTTGGGAATCGTTCGTTGACGGTATTGGAAACGGAATTGGCTACGCCTGGATTTTGGTTGTAGTAGGTTTCTTCAGAGAGCTATTTGGAGCCGGAACGCTTCTGGGCTTCCAGGTTATTCCACAAGCATTTTATAATATCGGATACGTAAACAACGGTTTGATGGTGATGCCACCGATGGCATTGATTTTAGTAGCAGTAATTATTTGGGTACAACGTGCCAAAAATAAAGATTTACAGGAAGATAAATAAGTTTTTTAACTCTGAGTTGTGAGTAAACTATCACTTTACACAGTCAGACTTAGAGTTTATCAATGATTTTCAAATTTCAAATAATCTATTTTAATGGAAAATATATTAAACATATTCGTAAAGTCAATTTTTGTTGACAATATGAT
>CAZCIU010000010.1:0-19513 GCA_964498765.1 uncultured Paludibacter sp.
ATAATCTATACTATCCTGCCGTCAAAGTTGCATTTACTAATTGAATTTACATATTCCAAAAAAGAGGCAGAGAATTTAAATTTTGCTTTAAATCAGATGATTTAATCTTCTATTGGTCTCAATTCTTTAATCGCAGGAATTTTCACTCCGTCGGCTTCAGCAATTTCCACTTTCTCAAAACCTAATTCTTCAAGCAAAGAGGAAATAAATTTATGTGCCTGATCTGATGATTCGGTAAGAATAGATTTATTTAGAGCATCCTGTTTGATTTTATTTTGCTCCGCAACAATGGCTTTTTGATAATCTCCCACCTTCACCGGATTCAAAATATTCATGCTTTCATCGTACACTTGCAAAGATTTTGGGTCGATTACAGTTTCCTGAATTTCTGGTTTTGGAAGAGTCACTTTCACGCTTTTGCCGTATACATTGACCGTAGCTTTGCTAATGTCAATTCCTGCTTTTACGTAGCCGGTATATTTTATCAAGAATGATTTTTCGGTAAGCGGCACCTGCAAATTCATAAATTTCATGTAATCTTTGTAGCTAATCACACCGTTATAATTGTATTTTACCAGCGAGAGTTCCTTCACGTAAGCAATTTTTTCCATGATGGCCGCACTGTCGTATTTGCTTTGTTTGTCATTTTTCTTAAAAAGAAAAAATGCCAAAACAACAACAGCAATCAACAGAAAAATAGCAGGATAATTCGTTTTTCTATACATATTGAGTAATTTCAAGTTAGCACTTCAACAAATACAAATATAGTGCAAATCGATAAAAAAACAGAGAATATTGCTTGCAACATTCTCTGTTCATTAGATTGATTAGATCAAATATTTAGTAAGAAACACTATCTATAGCCGTTACAGCACTTTCTTCTTCGTCTTTTGGAAAATCGATATAACTTTTTTGCAATAAGTACTGATTGATTTTGCAGTACGCCCAAGGCAAATAAATTCCTGCAGTAATCAGCGTTAAGAGATTTTGAACCAGCAAAAACAGATAATCTTTTTTGATTTCCATATCGTATCCAAACCTTAGCTCTTCTTCATCAGAAACGGCGACAGTTCGTTCCATAAAATAATCGTAAAGTTTTACCAGAGCAGCCGGCGCATAAATTCCCAAAGTAATCAGCGACAAGAAAATTTCAAGTCCAATTTTCATCACAGCTCCTCCTGCTTTGGTAGTCCAGCGGATGTTGTAATCCTTAAATTGGAAATTTATAATCCAATTGTAATAGAAATAATAATACGGAATAATGATGATCAGAATGATAAACATCATTGCAATTGATGTGATTCCAATGACATTTGCTGCAGTTTCAGGAGCGGTGCCGTTGATTGCCTGAATTCCCGCAACAGCACCAAAAATCAACGAAAACAACGTGATTGGTAAGAAAATTATTATCAAAAGAATAATAAACAATGCTCCACCCTTACTGTTAAAATCAAATCGGCTTCCGGCGTATTCGGTGTTTTTACAAACAAATCGGTAGATTTTTGCTAACATCCACGGATAGTAAATTCCGAATGTAATCAAAGTCAGCAATCCGTTTAGCAACAGGACTTTCAGATATTCACCAAAGGTACCATGAAATAAGAATTTTTCGTTCCGAAACTCCACGGCTTCTATCGACCATTTGATAAAATAGAACAAAATGGCATACTGAATAAATATAAGAGCTATAATCAGCGCCCAATAGCCAAACATAGCTCCGACAGCTTCCGGTGATGCTTCTGTAAGTTCTTGTGTGGTGATTTGCACCCAAATCATCGGCGCGTACACAATTACGTACAAAAGCAACCAAATCCCAATTAATTTATTGCCATTAAGGTTAAAGTTAAAATAATGTTTCATGTCAATTAGTATTATATTTAGTAATAAATAATTACGCGAAATCCCGCTTCCAAGCTACTCAAAGCCTAAAACGAGAGAGTTAATTAGAATTATTTGCCAGTAAACATGTAAAGCAGAAAAACGAGAAGTCCTAATACTCCAACTACCAATCCAAAAATGATTAGCATCAGTTTTATAAATTTTTTGTTTTCCATTTTTAAAAAAAATCATTTACGGAAACAAAGATAATAAAATTTTACGCTACACATATCGACTTAGGCTGTATTTATCCGTTTTTTTGAAAAAAATCTTTCAATGTGAGATAGAAAGTACAGTAATTTTAATTTTTATTCTATCCAAAAAAAGCTAACTTTGTAAATCGGAGAGTTAGTAATTCTCGTATCAAATGAATTTCACTCTCAACAAATTACATCCTATTTACACTTCATTATGCAACCATTAGCAGAACGCGCTCGCCCGAAAACGATGGACGAATACGTTGGTCAGAAACACCTGGTCGGCGAAAAATCCATCCTTCGACTGATGATTGATTCGGGAAATATCTCCTCGTTTATCCTTTGGGGACCGCCCGGAGTTGGAAAAACGACCTTGGCTCGAATTATTGCCAATCGTTTGGAACGCCCGTTTTATACGCTGAGTGCGGTCACTTCCGGTGTGAAAGACGTCCGCGAAGTTATCGAAAAAGCAAAACAAAGTCGCTTCTTTTCGCAAACCAGCCCAATTCTTTTTATTGATGAAATCCATCGTTTTAGCAAATCTCAGCAAGATTCGTTGCTTGGTGCGGTAGAAAATGGCACGGTAACTTTGATAGGTGCAACAACTGAAAATCCTTCGTTTGAAGTTATCACGCCTTTGCTTTCTCGCTGTCAGGTTTACGTTTTGAAACCGCTGGAAGAAGAAGATTTGCTGGAACTTGCCGAGCGAGTGATGAAGGAAGATCCGGAATTGAAGAAAAGAAAAATTCAAATTGACGAAAAAGCATCTCTTATCAGATATGCCGGTGGCGATGCCAGAAAATTACTGAATATCATTGAGTTGGTTGTCAATTCTGATCCATCGGAGATTGTACATATAACTAATGAAGTCGTTACCGAGCGTCTTCAGCAAAACCCGATGGCGTACGACAAAGACGGCGAAATTCATTACGATATTATTTCGGCATTTATCAAATCCATTCGCGGCAGCGATCCGGATGGTGCGGTTTATTGGTTGGCGAGAATGGTTGCCGGAGGCGAAGATCCAAAATTTATTGCTCGCCGATTGGTGATTTCAGCGGCTGAAGATATTGGATTAGCTAATCCAAATGCATTGTTGCTTGCCAATGCTTGCTTTGACGCTTTGCACAAAATCGGATGGCCGGAAGGCAGAATTATTCTCTCTCAAACGACCATTTACTTGGCATCTTCACCGAAAAGCAATTCGGCATACAGTGCCATTGATGACGCGTTGGCCTTGGTGGCAAAAACCGGCAATCTGCCTGTACCACTCCATTTGCGGAACGCGCCAACAAAACTGTTGAAAGAACTCGATTACGGAAAAGATTACAAATACGCGCATAATTACGAGAATAATTTTGTGGAACAACAATATCTGCCCGATAAAATCAAAAAAGAGCGAATTTGGAAAGTTCAGGGAAATGCAGCCGAGAAAAAAATGGGCGATTGGCTACGTGCGCTTTGGAAAGGGAAATATTAAGCATTAAATAAAAAAAAAGAATATGAAAAGATTATTTTCAATACTTGAAGCTATATTTTTTGTTGCAATTAGTTTCGCGCAGGAAGTAAATTTCAACAAACCAACTGAAATTATTTCACCTGAAATCAAATCGGATGATACTGTAATTTTCAGGCTTTTTGCTCCTGCGGCTGAAAAAGTGGAAATTACCGGAGATTTTCTTCCTCCAAAAGAAATCGTTACAGAATTTGGCAAATACGATATTCCGGGAGTAGTGGAAATGAAAAAAGATAAAAACGGCATTTGGGAATTTACTTCTGAAAAATTAGCTTCAGAATTTTACACTTATTCATTTATTGTGGATGGTTTTCATTCCATTGACCTAAATAATGCGTACCCAATCCGCAATATCGCGTCAACTTACAGTTTTTTCATCGTTCCGGGAAGTCCCGGTGATCTTTATCTGACGCAGAATGTGCCTCACGGAAGCATTTCACAAAGATGGTATGAAAGTCCGACTTTGGAATTGACACGCAGGATTTCGATTTACACTCCGCCCGGTTACGAGAGCTCGAAACAAAAATATCCTGTGCTTTATTTGCTGCACGGAATGGGTGGCGACGAAGAAGCTTGGCTGAATTCTGGACGTTCGGCACAGATTTTGGATAATCTTATTGCAAAAGGGAAAATAAAACCCATGATTGTTGTGATGCCTAATGGAAATGCGGTGCAGGAAGCCGCTCCGGGCAAGTCTTCACTCAATTTTTATAAGCCAAACATGATGCTGCCCAAAACGATGGAAGGCTCAATGGAAAGCAGTTTTCCCGATATTCTGAAATTTGTGGAGAAAAACTACCGAACTATTAATAAAAAATCCGCCAGAGCAATCGCCGGACTTTCGATGGGAGGTTTTCATTCGCTTCATATTTCCAAGGAAAATCCGGACAAATTTGATTACGTAGGACTTTTTTCGGCTGCGATAATGCCTTTTGAAAACACAAATTCTCCGATTTATGAGAATTTTGAAGGAAAACTAAAATTACAGTTTGAGAAAAAACCAAAACTCTACTGGATTGGAATTGGTAAAACTGATTTCCTGTATCAAGCGAATGTAGATTTCCGAAAAACACTTGATAAGAACGCTTATAATTATGTTTATTTTGAGAATGAAGAAGGACATATCTGGAAAAACTGGCGTATTTATTTGACCGAATTCACTCAATTGATTTTTAAATAAAATATTTTCTGAAATGAAAAAGCTAATTCTGTTTACAATTTCCTTTGTTTTCGCAACTTTGCTTGCCGCTCAAGTCAATAACCGACCTGTGCGAAACGCTATGCATTCCGGTACAAATGTGATGACTTTCAATATCCGATATAATAACACCGGCGATGGCATCAACAAATGGGACAATCGTAAAGAATTGGCAATCAACACTATTTTAGAAAATAATGTTGATATTCTGGGAATTCAGGAAGCGCTTCATAGCCAGATGATGGATCTAGAAAAAGGCTTGCAGGATTACGAATGGATTGGCGTTGGCAGAGATGACGGCATCGAAAAAGGGGAATATTCTCCGATTTTCTACAATACAAAGCGATTTACAGAGGTTGGTTCGGGTTATTTTTGGTTGAGTGAAAATCCGATGATGGCCGGCACGCTTGGTTGGGATGCTGCAAATATCCGCATTGCTACCTGGGCAAAACTGAAAGACTTGCGAAATGGAAAAACGATTTTCGTGCTGAACACGCATTTTGACCACGTGGGTGAAGTTGCCAGACGTGAAAGTGCAAAGCTTATTCTTCAAAAACTACATACTTACACCCGAAAAAACAATTTCCCAATCATCGTAACAGGCGATTTTAACGCCACACAAAATTCGGAAGTTATCCGAAGTTTGACAGACGTAAATAATCCACTTCACATTAAAGATGCTCGTGCTTTATCACCCAACGTGCGCGGTCCTATTTGGTCTTTCCACAATTTTGGCAAGCAAAAAGAGCAAGACCGTCCGCTTTTGGATTATGTATTTGTGAGGAATAATGTTTCGGTGTTGGATTTTGAAACAATTGAGGGAAATCACGGCGACAGATGGGTTTCAGACCACTGCCCTATTTTGGTGAAAGTGAGTTATTAATCCTCCAAGTCGATTTCGAGGTGAAAATGCTCTCCATCAAAAACTCCGTATGAGAAAATGCCGATAAAATCACCCAAAATAACGACGCGCGATTTGTTTTTTAACTCTAAATCAAGTTCGATGTGTCTGTGTCCGAAAATCATGAAATCAACATCGTGATTTTCGGAATATTTTTTGGCAAATTTCACCAGATGCTCGTTTTCTTCTCCAAGGAATTTATTCTCAAGATGCAGAATTTTCTCACGATTGCTTTTTGACCAGGCATAGCCAAAATTCTGTCCAATCTGCGGCGGTAAAAGTCGGAAAAGTTTCTGACAAGTAGGACTGTGGAAAATATTTCGGATAAATTTGAATTTTTTATCTTCAGTATAAAGTCCGTCACCATGCGAAAGATAGAATTTTTTACCTTTTATTTCTATGGTTTCAGGCTTTCTGTGAACGATTAAACCCACTTCATTTTCGAGATAACCAAATGTCCAAATATCGTGATTTCCGGTAAATAAATGAATTTCTATTCCGCTGTCAACTAATTCAGCCATTTTTCCAAGAAAACGGACGTAACCACGCGGCACAACCGTTTTGTACTCAAACCAAAAATCAAACATATCGCCGAGCATATAAATGGCTTCTGCGTCGGATTTCACCTTGTCCAACCAATTGACCAAACGCATCTCATGCTCCCGCGGATTTTTCACCAATCGAGAGCCTAAATGTGCATCGGAAATAAAATAAATCATTGACGCTTAGTTTGTTATTTAATTATAAATGAGTGGAAATAAATGGATTTTCTTCAGAAATTACAAAAATCCAAGCTCAAGTTTGGCTTCTTCAGACATCATATCTTTGTCCCAAGGCGGGTCAAAAACAATATTTACATTCACTTTATTCACATCTTCCACGCTCTCTACTTTCATCACCACATCTTCCACGATAAAATCAACCGCAGGGCAATTTGGCGCAGTCAAAGTCATATCGATATCCACGGAACCATCTTCTTTCGGGTCGATGCGATAAATCAAACCCAGGTCGTATATATTTACAGGAATCTCCGGATCGTACACCGTACGCAACATCCGAACAATCTTTTCTTCTTTTTCTAAAAATTCATTCATTGTAATTCTGCTTTATATTACATACAAACAATCAACAAGCCTAAAATGTTGATGTGAATGCAGCGATTAAGCAATTAATTCATCAAAAGGTGGAAAATCAACAGTCAATTTTCCGTTTACCAAAACTACTGTTGTAACTTTGGCAGTAACACAAAGTTTGTTATCAGATTTTCTGTAAATCGCTTGATTAAAAATATACTTTATGCCATCTTTTTTCACATTAAGTTTGCAAGTGAATTCTTCCTTCGAACGAAGCGGATTTTTATACGCAATCTCAATTCTCGCCACCACAGCATCAATTCCATCCTTACTCAAATCCGCAAAACTGACATTTCTGGACAACAAAAATTCATGACGAGTATGCTCCAGGTAATTTTGATAAACAGAATTATTCACTATTCCCTGCACGTCCAGTTCGTAGTCGCGCACCTTAAAATCAAGTTCGTAAATAAACATTTTGTTCATTTTTGTTGTGTGATGTTCAATGGATGTTTCTATTACTTTTTCCGTATCAAAGTCAAACCGTCTCTCACCGGAAGAAGCACCTTTTCCACACGATTATCCTTTTTTATTTTATCGTTGAAATGAATGATTTCAAGCGTTTGTTTGTCTTTTTGCTGCGGCTCTTCCATCACTTTTCCACTCCAGATTGTATTGTCAGCCAGAATAAATCCACCTTGTCGCAGTTTGGGTAAAACCAATTCAAAATAATCTGAATACAAACTTTTATCGGCATCCAGAAAAACTAAATCATAAACTTTATCCAAATTTGGAATGACTTCCATGGCATCACCGATGTGCAGATTAATCTGGTTTTCATAAGGTGAAATGCTGAAATTCTCCCGAATAAAATCTTCCAGTTCATCATCAATTTCGATTGTATCTACGCAGCCACCATCATCCAAACCTTCCGCCAGACACAAAGCCGAATATCCGGTAAAAGTTCCTATTTCAAGTACATTTTTCGGCTGAATCATCTTAGCAATCATACTCAGAATCCGACCTTGCAAGTGCCCTGAAAGCATTCTCGGATTGATTTGCTTCAGCCAGGTATTCCGATTAATCTTAGCCAGATAATCCGGTTCTGCATCGCTATGATCCAAAATATAATCCTCTAAAGTCATGATTTGGTGTACTTTAAAATAGTTAGTTTATTGATGTCAAATATTTCGCGGGCTACATTTTGCAGTTGCTCGGCTGTAATGGCTTCAATTTTTCTGCGAACTTGTTCGTTGCTGTCAAATTTCCCAAATCGCAAATAGCTTTTTCCCAGAGAAAGTGCCAGACTTTCCTTGTTTTCAAACGCAATTGCCAATTGTCCAAGCATTTGTAGTTTATATTTTCTTAGCTTTACATCCGAAATTTGCTTTTCGCACAATTTCATCAGTTCTTTTTTTACCAATTTCTCACATCTGTCAGCATTTTCCGGATCTGTTCCGAAATAAACGCCCCACCAACCACAATCGGTAAAAGTTTGCACGGTAGATTCTACGTTATAAACCAGTCCGTTTCGCTCGCGTAATGCCAAATTCAGTAAACTGTTCATTCCAGGTCCACCCAAAATATTATTCAGCAAATAAAGTGTAATCCGTTCTTCGTGATGAATATCATAAGCTCTGGTTCCCATCAAACAATGCACTTGATAAGTATCTCTGACAAGCGTTTTTCTCTCAGGCAAGGCAATTTCCGGCATCGTTCTGCCAAAAGCAGTTCCACCATTTTGCTTAAAATCAAAATACTTATTGACCCATTTGATGATTTTCTTAACATCAGTATTTCCAAGTGAGAAAAACACCATATTTTCGGGTTGATAGAAATTGTGGTAGAAGTTTTTTGCTTTTTCCGACGTAAAACAATCCAGTGTTTCATTTTTACCCAACACATTGTGAGCCATGGAGTTTGAGTGAAAAAGCATTTCCTCAAAATCATCGTAAATCAGCTCCGCCGGACTATCATTGTACGACTGAATTTCATCTTGAATCACCTGAATTTCCTTTTCCAACTCATGCTGCGGAAATGTGGAGTGCTGTATTAAATCTGAAATTAATTCGATGGTTCGCTCCGTATATTCATTCAGAAATCCGGCATAAACTACCGTTTCTTCTTTGGAGGTATAAGCATTAAGTTCTCCGCCAACATCTTCCAAACGATTGATAATTTGAGCCGATTTCCGCTTGCTGGTTCCTTTAAAAAGCATGTGCTCGATGAAGTGAGCCATTCCGAATTCATGCTCTTTTTCATCGCGTGAACCAACATTTACAATCACGCCGCAATACGAAATGGGCGATTCTTGCTTTTGATGAATAATGCGAAATCCATTATCCAGTATATGAGTTGTATAGTTATCCAAGTTCTTTATCTAAAAATGCCTGCAAAGTTAATACTTTTATTTAAGCAAAAAAAGACTGCCATTCGGCAGTCTTTTTCGAATTAATATCAATTAAAATTATTTTCTTACAGAGTCGATACTCTGAATAATTTGTTTTGCGATTGCGTTTTCTGGATCGATTTCCAATACTTTCACTGAGTATTCACGAGCAGATTTGTAATCGTCTTTTTTCAAGAAATAAATTGCTAAATAGGAATAAACTTCTGTGATTTCTTTTTTTCTTTCATCTTTTGTTTGAAGAAGAAGCGGAAGAACTTTTTCATAATATGGTTTTCCTAATCCTGTAGTAGTTTCAGGATCCATTGATGAATTTGCTCTTGCTTGCCAGAATAGACCTAAGTAGTTATCTGGAATTGCTTCAGCCACTTGTCCAAAAATCTCAGATGCTTTTGTCAAATAAGCTTTACGAGTAGCTTCGTCAGTTACAGTTGCAGCATCATTTCCTGCAAAGTAATACGTTTGACCTAATCTGAACACGTCAAGTTGAGTGTGTTCTGGATCCATGTCGATGTTCTTTTGATAATACTCGAATGCTTTCGGATAATTCTTTGCATTATCGTAAGCTTGTGCCACTTTGTTCAAAGTTCCCAAACGAGTAGTATCTGATTCGAATGCCAATTCAAAGTATTTAGCAGCATTTTCGTAATTTTTTGCTTTATTGTACATTTCTGCAATGTAAGCATAGTCTTGATAAATCAACTCAGATTTTGGAGATGTTGTTACCAATGTTTCTGCCAATGGCAATGCCTCTTCAAATTTATCCTGATCAAACATGGTGTACATTTTCAAACGATTTGTAACCGTGTTAAGAGGAGCTTTGTTAAGCGCGTTCATTGCATCATCGTATTTTTTTGCAAAATACAGAATTTGACCGTAAATCTGGAAATCTTCCGGAGTTGGATTTACAAGGCTTAAATATTTTTCGTAAGCTACGATAGATTCCGGATAGAAACCTACTTCACGACGAAGATTAGCTTGAGTGATCCATCCATACTCGTAATTCGGGTCGATAGATGTTGCTTTATCAAGGTGCTCAAATGCAATTTGGCGACGAGTATTTACATACAACTGAGCCAATTTCACCAATGCAACTTTTGAATTCGGATCGAAATATCTTGCATTTTCGAACTGAACAGCCGCATCGTTAGTTTTACCTTGCTCCATTGCCAAGTTACCTTCCAGAATGTATGGAAGTGCACTTTTCTTGTCAGCTTTTTTAGCTTTTGCTAAATAAGTTGCGAAAAGTGGGTTATTTGCGCGAGCATACACCTCAGCAATTGCAGTTTGCATTTTGGCATCTTTCTTATAAAGTTTGTTACCACTAATAGCTTTCAGTGCTTTGTCAGCAGCTTTTTGATCGCTTGCCATTTGGATAGCAGCCAAACCTACGCTATTGTATAAATTTGCAGGATCTTTTTGAAGTCCTTTTTCGAAATTCTCTTTCGCTGCATTTGTATTTTTTTCTCTTAGAAGAATAGTTCCTAAGTAATAATGATCCATTGCATCTGGATTAGATGTAGCTAAGAATAACGATTTGGCTTTTTTCAAATCCCCAGAATCGTAATAATCGATTGCTGTTTTATTGCTTGCAGACAGTGCAGTTACCAGTGCTACAAACAAAACTAAAAACATTCCTTTTTTCATTTTTCGTAATATGTAATTGTTAGTAATAAATTTTATATTTATTCACTCTAATCCAAATATTATACCAAAATTATTCTGTTAAAATTCATTGTGTTTTATTCCACAATTTTCACAGCTTGAATTGGCATGGTAGATGGAAGTAAGCCGGTTCGCTTGATAATGCGCTGTCCGCGTTCATCGGCAATGAAACGAGTAAAGCCTTTTGGCAGTTCGCCGCGAGGGTCATTCAGCAAAACAAATATTTCTCTGCGAAACGGATAATCAGCCGTATATAAATAATATTGTACCGGCTGCACGCTATTTTCAGGAGTTGCTTTGTCTTCGTAAGAAACGTACATAACTCTGATTTTGCTTACAAAATCGGTGACGATTGAATCATTCTCGTCGCTTATGTGGTTCACGCCTATCAGTCCAAGCGCACTTGGCACTTTCGCTACGTGATTAACTACTTCTTCGTTTAGTTCCAATGCATTCAATGCCGTGGACAATGGTTTGTCTCTACAGATTGAATCGTTGGCATAGCGTACAATACTGGAATTGGTATTATCAAAAACTACCTGTATTTTTCCAAGTTTGGAATTTGGGTAAATCTGGTTCCAGTTTGTTACTTCACCTGTCAGAATTCGCTTCACGTCATTTACGCTAATAAGTGAATCCTTATTGGATGGATGGGTAATTAGCGCTATCCCATCAATAGCAATCCGAACAGCTTCAGGCTGAAAAGTTTTACTTTTGAAATACTGAAGTTCTTCGGGTGTAAATTTTCTGGCCGTTACAGCAAAACGAACAGTGTCATTTTTCAATAATTCAACAGCTTCCTGCTCAGAAGTATAAATTGGCTCAATTTTGGCCGGATACATGGCTTCGAAAACATTAATTTCTTTCTGAAGCACATTCTGTACTGTTTGATCCACGGCAATCTTGATATAGCCGCTGGTAAGTGTGTTTTTTACTTCGGAAGACTTTTCTTGCTTTCCGCAAGCTGTCACTACCAAAAGTAATAACATTAGGACTGAAAATAAATTTAGTTTTTTCATGTTTTCCAAAGTTTTTAGTTAGGTTTTTAATAGTTACGAGATACAGTCTTTACATTCTGCATTCTGAAAAATTATAAAATCTAAACCGCCTTCGTATTTTCAGCGATGTCATCTATTTTTAACAAACAAAATTTAATCAAATCCCGATAAAAATCAGGACCGATTAAATTTCGTTTATATAAGAATTCTATTAAGTATTATTGCAACTTAAATTGAACTGGTAAAGTATATCTTACTTTTACAGCGTTACCACCTTGTTTTCCAGGAATCCATTTTGGCATGGATCTGATCACGCGGACAGCTTCTTTATCCAAACTCGCGTCAACGCCACGAACTACTCTTACATCTTCAATTTCACCGTTACGTCCCACAACGAACTGACATGTAACACGTCCTTGAATGTTGTTTTCTTGAGCAATAACAGGATATTGGATGTTTTTACCAAGCCATTCGTACATCGCTGCTTCACCTCCGGGGAACGAAGGTGGTTGCTCCACGATTTCGAAAATTTTCTCCTCTTTGACTTCTTCCTGAACGATTACTTTGTGCTCTTGCAGTGTTGCAATGTCCACACCAGTCTCTTCGTTCGTACCTTTCACGTCAGCAATAGAAATCTGAACATCGGATTTAACCAATTCTTCTTGCGATTTCATTGTTTGTTCTTCCGGTACTTCCTCGTCTTTTTTGATAACAGGAGCTGTAAACTGAATGGTACTTTTCAATTCAACGGGAGGTGGAGCTTCAAATTTCTTCACTTGATTTTCTTCGGGCACTTCCGGTTTGTCAAGTTCGATATTTGACAATGCTGATACTTGTGTCATTGATTCTCTGGCTTCTCTCGCGTCATTGATGCTTTTTAATCCCATAGCACCAAGTACGGTAAGAGCGGCAGCAATCATAACAACAATAAAAGCGAATGTGTGCCTTTTAGGAGAATTTTTACGCAGCGTGTAAGCTCCGTAATTTTTGTTCTTCCCTTCAAAGATCAAATCAATCCACTTCTCGGATGTTAAATTAATATCTTTTGCCATTATTTTATTACTTTTTTCTGATTATTAAATTAGAGAACAATTACTGTACCGCAGCTTTGAAATCCACATTGGAATTAGTCAGCATTTTTTTGTCGTTCTCATCTATCTCGGTTATAGCGTATTTTCCAACGCTACAAATCAACATTTCGTCGAGCGCAGTTACCAGATTGTTGTAGGTAGAGTTATCCATTGGTTTGATAATAACCGTTGGAGTTCCGTCTTCCATTTTAATCTTACTTAACTCGGCGTCATATTCTTCTTGGTTTATTTGCAATCTTAGCTTTTTATCTTTCAATTCAGCTACTTTCACCACTGCTTTACGGTTTTTGTCGAGAAGAATTTTTCTCAAACCATCGTCGGCAAATGTAGTAGATTGTAGAAAGTTTGGCTCTTGCAAATTTGGCTCACCCATGAAATAGTAAACCTTGTCACCTTCACCAAGATAAATGGTTACGGCTTCGGAAGCTTTTGCCAGGGTCTGATTTTTCTCATCACCTTTTTCTTTCGAAGGCAAAGCAATTTCCATTGTTTGAGGTTTACTTAAGGTAGTAGCGAGCATAAAGAAGGTCAAAAGCAACATAATCATGTCCACCATCGGGGTAAAGTCCACCCTGGTATCCATTTTTTTGCGTTCGCCTTTTTTTCCGCTACCACCGGAATCAACTTGCATCATATCTTTTTATCGTTTAAATAGTTATTTCAATAAAACTTCATATTGTATGAAGCCTAAATCTACTTTTAATTAGCTGCCGGAGCAGGTATTGACACTTCACGCAAGGAAGTAATCAAATTGTATCGGTTTTCTTTCAGGTCTTGAAGTGAGCTCATCACACCGTGGATTGCAGGATATGGAGTATTAGCATCAGCTTTGATAGCAATAATCATATCTTTTCCTTTGGCTTCGCGAGCTGCAAGCACCCAACCTTTTAGCTGGTTGTCTGTAGAGTCAGTAGGAATTCCCAGTTTTTTCAGTTCTTCCTTTTGCTGATCTTCAGTAAGTGACATGTATTGTTTGAAAGCCTGCATAGGTGTACCAAATGAAGTAGTATTACTAAATACATATTTCTCTTGGTCAGTCAAATTAACATTGTAATTAGATGCCATTCTTTCAAGAGCTGCGATTCTGTCTTTAGGACCATCGAGGTCGAGAAACACCTTACCGTCGGGTGAAATCAAAATCGACAACACGTTTTTTTCCGGGATTTTAATCTCAGAAACAGACATTGGCGATGTCACCGTAATTGGTTCGGGTTTCAAGAACGTAGAAGTCAACATGAAGAAGGTGAGTAGTAAGATCATTACGTCACTCATCGGTGTCATGTCAATCCACGTATCTTTCTTTTTTACTTTTATCTTACCCATGTTTTCTTATCTTATTAATTAATTATACGAATCGGTTATAAAATTGTAATCTAACATTATAGTTTGAGAAAAATCAGATTACATTTTAATCTCACACTATGAGACTCCTAATTAATGGTTAGATTGGAAAACACCAGTGATAGCAAATCCGATTTCGTCAATTGCGTAAGAAATATTATCAATTTTTGCAGAGTAGTAGTTGTAAGCGATTACAGCTAAAGCACCTCCCAAGATACCAAATCCGGTATTTACAAGGGCCTCAGAGATACCTACAGAAAGTGCAGCAGAGTCTACACCACCACCACCACTACCAAGAGCGGAGAACGCACGGATCATACCAAGTACAGTACCGAAAAGACCGGTTAATACTGACAAGTTAGTAAACGTTGCGATAACTGGCATGTTTTGGTTCATTGTTGGCATTTCAAGCGCAGTAGCTTGTTCGATAGTAGTACTGATAGCAGCCAATTTTTGTTCTTTCAAAAGACCTGTGTTATCAGAAACCATTTGATCGTAAGTTTTCAAACCTGCGTCAACAACTGCAGCTACAGAACCTTTTTGTTTTGCACAAAGTTCTCTTGCACCGTTGATATCTTCTGCTTCTAGTTTTTGTTTTACGTTGAATACGAAGTTGTCAAGATTACCAGTACCACGTGCTCTGTTCAAAGCGATGAAACGCTCAACACTTAAAATAATAACTGTCAATAACCAAGTGATAAGAATTGGAACAACGAAACCTCCCTTGTAGATAGTTCCTAACATGTTACCGTTAATCGGGTGATTTTCTGGGTTGTTGTCAATAAAGTTAGCAGGATTACCGAATACAAATTTGTAAATCAGCACCGCTGCAACAAAAGCCAATACGATAACCAATGCAGCTGAAAGCCCTTTAGATTGTCTTTTGTTTTTTGTAGATTGTTTTTCTTTAGCCATAATAGTAAAGTTTTGTGTGAAATCGGTTGAATTTCACGTTGTTAATAAATTTGATTTTTAAATTATTTGATTTTTATTTAATTAAATTCCAAGTTACATAACGTCAAAAAACAAAGATTATTTTGTAAAATCGGTTTTTGACCCTACAAAAATAATATAAATTAGCCAATTAAAACAACAATATATAAAAAATTTGTTTTTTTTATTATCATTATCACACAGCTATTTGTACGTTGTGTTACATTCGGGTTGCAAATATATAAAAAACTACAAGTTAAAATGAACTTTTTGAAAAATATTTTTTTCTGTGAAATAATTGTCTGCAAATCATAAGAAATCATAATAAATATACTTTTCTCATTTCGCGCGAAATTAGTACCTTTGCAGCCATAATTTTTCAACAAAACGAACAAGATGGAATACAATTTCAGAAAAATAGAGCAAAAGTGGAAAAAATACTGGATCGACAACAAAACTTACAAAGTAGATATTGACCCGAGCCGACCAAAATTTTATGTTCTCGACATGTTTCCCTACCCTTCCGGCGCAGGACTTCACGTTGGGCACCCACTGGGTTACATCGCTTCTGATATTTACAGCAGATATAAACGCCTGCAAGGATTTAACGTGCTTCACCCGATGGGCTATGATGCGTACGGACTTCCGGCAGAGCAATACGCCATACAAACCGGACAGCATCCGGCCATTACTACGCAGAAAAACATCGCTCGTTATCGTGAGCAATTAGACAAAATCGGATTTTCATACGATTGGGACAGAGAAGTGCGCACCTGCGAACCGGATTACTATAAATGGACACAGTGGGCATTTATCCAAATGTTTGACCATTATTACAATAACGTTACGAATAAGGCTGAAAAAATCTCTGATTTGGTTAAAGATTTCGGAACAAAAGGCACGAAAGATTTAAATGCCGCTTGTTCAGAAGAGATGAATTTTACTGCTGACGAATGGAATACTAAATCGGAAAAAGAGCAGCAAGAAATTCTGCTAAATTACCGCATCGCTTACTTGGCTGATTTGAAAGTAAACTGGTGCCCCGCACTAGGAACCGTTCTTGCCAACGACGAAGTAAGCGAAGGACTTTCTATCCGTGGAGGTTATCCGGTAGAGCAAAAAGTGATGCGCCAGTGGAGTTTGCGTGTTTCGGCTTATGCTCAAAGATTGCTTGAAGGACTTGATAAAATTGATTGGACCGATTCGCTGAAAGAGACGCAGAAAAACTGGATTGGCAGAAGTGAAGGTGCGGAGATGACTTTTAAACTGAAAGAGAAAGATCACGCGTTTGATGTCTTTACCACCCGTGCAGACACCATTTTTGGAGTTACATTTATGGTTTTAGCACCAGAAAGCGAATTAGTGGATATTTGTACTACACCAGAACAGGCAGAAACTGTCAAAAACTATATCGACGCAACTAAAAAACGTACCGAGCGCGAACGAATTGCAGACCGTAGGGTTACCGGTGTTTTCTCCGGTTCGTATGCTATCAATCCTGTTGCAGGGACTGAAATTCCAATTTGGATTAGTGATTATGTGCTGGCAGGTTATGGAACAGGCGCCATTATGGCCGTTCCGGGACATGATAGTCGCGACTACGCTTTTGCAAAGCACTTCAATTTGCCGATTATTCCGCTTATTGAAGGAGCCGATATCAGCGAAGAAAGTTTTGATGCCAAAGAAGGAATTATGATGAATTCCGGTTTCTTGAATGGCTTGACCGTTCCCGAAGCCATTGCGAAAGCAAAAGAATATATTGAAGAAAAAGGAATTGGGAAAGTGCGTGTGAATTACCGTTTGCGTGATGCCATTTTCAGTCGTCAGCGCTACTGGGGCGAGCCATTTCCTGTTTATTACAAAGAAGGAATGCCGTATATGCTCGATGAGAGCAAGCTCCCGCTGGAACTTCCCGAAGTGGATAAATATCTGCCAACCGAAACGGGCGAACCGCCACTGGGACGTGCGAAAAATTGGGTGACTGATGAAGGTTATAAACTGGAACTGAACACGATGCCGGGATTTGCCGGGTCTTCTGCCTATTATTTAAGGTATATGGATCCGAAAAACGACAAGGCTCTTGTTGGCAAAGAAGCAAATGAATACTGGCAGGATGTGGATTTGTACATCGGTGGAACGGAGCACGCGACTGGACACTTGATTTACAGCCGTTTCTGGAATAAATTCTTATATGACCTGGGAATTGTAACGAAAGACGAGCCGTTCAAAAAACTGATTAATCAGGGAATGATACAAGGACGAAGCAATTTTGTGTACAGAATTCAAGGCTCAAATACGTTTGTTTCGCTGAATTTGAAAGATGAATACGATGTTACGGCCATTCACGTGGACGTAAATATTGTACATAATGATGTATTGGACATTGAAAAATTCCGCAACTGGAACCCGGAATACAAAGACGCTGTATTTATCCTTGAAGATGGTAAATACGTGTGTGGATGGGCGGTTGAGAAAATGTCAAAATCGATGTTTAACGTAGTAAATCCCGATGATATTGTGGATAATTATGGTGCGGACACTTTGCGTTTGTACGAAATGTTCTTGGGCCCTTTGGAGCAATCCAAACCTTGGGACACAAACGGAATTGACGGTGTGCATCGCTTCTTGAAACGACTTTGGGGACTATTCTACAACGGTGACGAACTAAACATCAGCGACGAAGCTCCTACTGCTGACGAGCTGAAAACGCTTCATAAAACCATCAAGAAAATTTCATTTGACATCGAGAATTTCTCTTACAATACGTCGGTTTCGGCATTTATGATTTGCTTGAATGAACTTCACGCTACGAAATGTAACAAAAAAGCGATTTTGGAACCACTTTCCATTATTTTTGCACCTTTTGCACCGCATATTGCAGAAGAAATGTATCATTTGCTAGGAAACACCACTTCGGTTTGTGATGCTCAGTGGCCGAAACACAACGAGGAATATTTGAAAGAAAACTCGATTAAATATCCGATTTCATTTAACGGAAAAGTGCGTTTCACGCTGGAACTTCCGGCAGATATGTCGAGAGAAGAAGTTGAGAAAACGGCATTGGCAAACGAGCAAACTGCAAAATACCTGGAAGGAAAATCTCCGAAGAAAGTAATCGTGGTTCCGGGAAAAATTGTGAATATTGTTCTTTAAAGCTGGAAGCACAAAGACCGAAATGCGATAGAAAAGACTTTTTGTTTGAAAAAATATACATTTTAATATGAATGCAAATAAAGATTATTTGAAATCTTTTTATTGGAAAGATTATATCATGATTTTTATCGGACTGATTTCTTATGCGCTCGGTCTGACCGGTTTTCTCTTGCCAAATAAAATTGTAACCGGTGGCTTAGCCGGAGTTACGGTTTTAATCAAATCGGCAACAGACATTCCACTTTGGGTGTCGTACGTTTCTATTAATATTGTATTGCTTGTTATTGCCTGGCGAATTGTCGGTAAAAATTTCGTAATAAAAACGGTTGTCAGTGTGGCTGCGCTTACAATTTTAATTCGTTACGGTGAAGTTTATATTTCTGAGCCGGTAATTCATGCCGATCCGCTTTTGTCATCTATGATTGGAGCGATGTTCTGCGGTGCGGGCTTAGGTTTGGTTTATTCTGTAAATGGCAGTACCGGCGGCACTGATATTATTGGCGCTGTTGTGACCAAATACCGCCACGTAAGTATGGGACGCGTGCTGCTGCTGGTGGATATTTTAATAGTTGCTTCGTCATTTTTCCTTTTCCAAAGCGTGGAAAAAATCGCTATTGGATTAATTGTGATGGCTGTAATGTATTATGCTGTAGATATTGTGATTAGTGGTATGCGACAGTCGGTGCAGTTTTTCATATTCACTTCCAAACACGAAGAAGTGGCCAATCACATCAATTCTGAAATTCGCCGCGGATGTACTATAATTGACGGAATGGGCTGGTATTCTAAAAACTCACAAAAAATCATCGTTGTTATGGCTCGCAAAACTGAATCTACTTCTATTTTCCGTTTGGTAAAAAGCATTGACCAGGACGCATTTGTAACACAAGCCAATGTTGTTGGCGTGTATGGAAAAGGATTTGATGTGCTGAAGTAATCCTACTTTTCATTTGTAGCTGAGATTCGCTGCAACCTTTATTTTATTATCTGATTTGTTGTAAAATATTCCGACATGACTAGAAAAGGCAGTTACACAACTTCGAGAATTTTCATTTTTATCCTTATTTAGGACTCTTAAGTTCATGTATTTATGAGCCTGTAGCCGTATTTAACAATCCCGTTAACAAAGAAATTCCTCCTCCGGAAATCACCATCATAAATC
>CAZCIU010000010.1:19613-56740 GCA_964498765.1 uncultured Paludibacter sp.
TTTAACAATCCCGTTAACAAAGAAATTCCTCCTCCGGAAATCACCATCATAAATCTTGATTTGGGCCAAGACACTGTATTTGTATATGGATCTCATAAGATTAATTTTTCTTTCAAAAGTAGTGATCAGGCAATCCAGGGTGCAAAATTACTCGTTGACAATCATGTTGTTGATTCTGCTTTTTCTTCCTCGGGTTTTTTCAATCTTAACAGTTACGATATTCAAGGAAACGAAAGCAAATTAACATTACAACTTTTCACCAAAACAGGTACTGGAAGCATCGCGGACAAACTGGATGCCGAAAGTTTCATTTTTTCGAATGACTGGGTATTAATAATTGATAGAAATACAAATGACAACACCACCTACAAAGTAGATGACGGCGTTTTGAGGTATATCATTGAGCCTTACAAAGCATTAGATTTTGATTCATACGTTATAAATCGATATTGGAATTTAACAGATGCAATCTACACAAAAGATTTATCGTATTTGGATTACAGCTATGTGGGCGAAGGCGCAGACATTGATATTTTTGTGAAAAGAAAAGACGGTTCATTGCTCAACTGGGGAAATGTAAAACTGCCTAATGAACTTCCGGACATTAACCTACGACTTACAAAAGACAATAAATATGAATTTTGGTGGAACAAATCAAAGTACTACAATGCTTTGGATGAATTTCAGTATTCATTGAAATATGGCAATTATCAATCGACTAAAGATACGTTTTTGACCACAAATTCTAAATTTGGAGATCCGTTTGAAATTTATCTTTACTCAATTCCAAAACACAAAACTAAGTCGTACCTTGAAGGTTCAAAAAACAATTATCAGAAAAACTTATATAAATATTTCGGAGAAAAGGCTCCAATTCCATGGTATATTTTTCAGCCAAAATTTATCGAAAAGGATGTTTATATTTACATTGAAAATGACAGCGTGAATAAAATTCAGTTGTCTAATGGAAATAAAATCAGCCAATCAATAATCATTGAAAATAGAAATGTAGGACCAGGAACTGCCGATTTTTCCCCACAAGGCAAATTCATTTTAGGTTATTATAATCCAGGGAACAATGATTTTATCCATTTTGCAAAAAACTTAGAAACTAACGAAATTCATACACTCAAAAACTATAAAAACCTCATAAAGAACACTTCACAGCCATTTGCTATTTCCGATAACGGAATCGGAATAGCCGTAGATCATTCCAACTATTGTGAATATCTGTTTGACTTTACCCAAGACGCACCAATCAAAACTAATTGCGAAAAAAATAATACTCTTACTACTAATGTAAAAATATCATCCAACGGACAGTATTATTTGAGGAATAATATTAGCAGTTTACAAGTATTAAAATCGGAAGAAACTTCTGGAATAAAAACTCTTCATAATTTGAATACTTGGAACTCATTTGTAGAGTATTGGGAATTTAACCCTCTGAATTCTAATCAATTTGTCATATCTGACAACAAAAATATCTCGATTTATCAGTGCGAGCCAGCTATTTTAACAAAAAAAATCGAACTGTCTCCCGATTAAGAATTAATGAATGTTGATTTTTTCAACAATGAATATCTGACGTATAAACCGGGGAAAATTACTGTAAAAAGTTTTCCGGAAAGTGAAGTTCTTTTTGAATTGGAAGTAAACGTAAAGTATGAGTACATACTCCACAACAGGATGATTTTGTTTAAAAATGGTGATTATTACATGTATAGGATAAAATGAAGAAGATGATGATGAAGAAAATTCTATTTATTGCCGGCTGCTTTTTCTGTCTGATGTCATCAGGTGCATCAGCACAAGGAGTAAATATTAGCTTTGAAACAGGTGTAGGGACATACAATATGTCTGATTTAAAATCGTTCATCACAGCCTCAACCAGTATCAATCCGATTGCGCCCGTTATGGTGAGCAATTTTCCTCCCTACATGTATTTTTCTCCATCCATTTCATTAGCCCTAAAAAATCATAATATCGGAACAAGATTTACTTTAATGTCCACTGGAGCCTAGAAGTTCTATAAAAGACTATTCGGGCGAATACCGATTTGATGGAATTGTGGTTGGAAATGGGCTTTCGCTATTTGATGAAATGTATGTGTACCGGACACCGAAATTCGGATTATTAGTGAAACTTGACGTTGGTGGAGTTTATTCAAAACTTAAACTCGAAGAATTTTTCCAACTCAATGAGATCGAACAAGTTAATGAGAATTATAAGTTTTACTCATTCAATCTTTACACACTTCCAGGATTAAAATTCACCTATCATTTTTATGACAAGTTTTCATTATTTGCTTCGGCAGGATATCATATTGACATCTTGAGAAGTCCACTTTATCTTGAAAAGTCATCGAGAAATATGTTCTTAATTGGTGAAAATTCTCAAAATGTGAAAGCAAACTGGAATGGAATAAGAGCCGGATTAGGTATTTCTTACAGATTTTAACGATATATTCCATTCGGAAATTAAATTTAGGCAAGAATATGTTTTCTTCAAAAAAATGTGTTGCCTTATATTGTACTAATATAAGATTATCCTTAAAATAAATCAACTATGCAAAAACTGAAATCATTGCTTTTTGTGTTTGTTCTCTCATTTGCACAGATTTCCTTCTCACAACAAACACCTGAAATCATTCCGCTGCCGCAGTCGTTCAAAGCTACTTCTGATACATTTAAATTGGAGAATAATATTCAAATTGCATTTTCTGATAAATCAATTTCAAAAACAGCTTATTTTCTTCAAAAAGAGCTGTTTGAGCGATTTAATATCACTTCAACTTTTGGTAAATCAAGCAAAAATCCTAGCCTGAATTTAGTCATACTTTCTTCCAAGAAATTTTCTCCCGGAGCTTATTCTCTAAAAATGAGCAAAAAAGGCATTTCTATTTCTGCCGCTGAAGATGAAGGTTTGATGAATGGCATCATGTCCTTTTTGCAACTTGCCGAATCTTCAAAATCAAATCACATCCGATGCTGGGAAATCGACGATTACCCGCTTTATGCTTGGCGTGGATTGATGCTCGACGAATCGAGGCATTTTTTCGGAAAGGAAAAAGTGAAAATGTTGCTGGATTGGATGGCGTATTATAAGCTGAATAAATTTCATTGGCACCTAACAGACCAGCCTGGTTGGCGCATAGAAATAAAGAAATATCCGCTTTTAAGTCTTATGGGCGGCATCGGAGACCATTCCAATCCAAACACTCCAACCCAATTTTATTCTCAAGAAGAAATTAAAGAAATTGTGTCTTATGCTGCCGAAAGAAACATCGAAGTTATTCCTGAAATTGACATGCCAGGCCACGCAACTGCGGCTAACAGAGCTTATCCGCAATTCAGCGGAGGAGGCAGCAAAAATTATCCGAATTTTACTTTTGATCCGGGAAATGAAGGTACATATCAATATTTAACAGACATTCTCAGAGAAGTAAACGTACTTTTTCCTTCTGAAATGATTCTTTTGGGCGGCGATGAAGTCAGTTTTGGCAATCAAATGTGGAGCGAAAATCGTGGAATTCAGGATTTGATGAAAAAGCATAATCTCAAGAACACGCTTGAAGTGGAGAGGTATTTTATGAAAAGAATGGCCGACTCGCTTTTCCAAATGAACAATACATTTTTGGCTTGGGATGAAATGGCTGAAGCTGAATTTCCAACGGATAAAACAATTATTTTCTGGTGGCGACATGACCATTTCGATGTTCTTGAAAGTGCATTAAAAAACAAATACAAAGTAGTTTTGTGTCCTCGAATTCCATTTTATTTTGATTTTGTACAAGACGATTCACATCAAACAGGAAGACGCTGGAATGGATTTGGCACATTGGAGCAGGTTTATTCCTTCACTTCTGAAAGTGTGGTTTCACAAAAACACAAAAATCAGATTTTCGGTATTCAAGCCAATATCTGGACTGAAATCATTGCAAGTGAAAAACGGTTGGATTTCATGACTTTCCCTCGAATCAGCGCTCTTGCTGAAGCTGCATGGAGTGAAAAAAGAAATTATCCGGAATATTTGAATCGTCTGCAATCCCATTTGGAACTTTACAGAAAGCACGGAATTTATTTCTTTAATCCAATGAATAAAGATGAATTTTCTGAGCCAAAATTGTAGAATTTAATTTTTAATTTAATCCCTTACATCATAAATAATTAGCCCAAAGTAGCCCAAAATATGATTTTTTAGCTTACGATTATTTTTTATATAACGAATAAAAAACTTAATTTTGCACGAAATTTTAATTTTTACTATTCACACTATCAAAATGAAAAAAACATTATTATTTATTTTAGCATTATCTTTTATTACAAATCTAACTGCTCAAACATTCGTTGGTGGAAGTATAGGATTTGATAACACAAGTGGAAAACAAACCACAAAATATGGATCTAACACTAACATTATAGATAGTAAAACTACCAATAATTTCACTTTAGCGCCAATGATTGGCTATATGATTAATGACGCCTTTGCTGCTGGTGTTGAATTTTCTATCATTTCTACAAACGTAAATGACAATAAAGAAACCCCGACAATAAATACATCTTCTTCATGGAGTGTAAGTCCTTTCGTGCGTTATTACTTCTATAAAATAAATAAATTTACTGTATATGGTCAACTGAATTTTAATGTTGGTGGGTCTCAAGACAAACAAAAAGTCGGAGATATAACTATCGAAAGTCCATTACATTCATTTGTAGGAGTTAATTTTTTCCCGGCTTTAGAATATAATTTATCAGACAGAGTTGGATTATTTGCTAATCTGAACTTCTTAAGTTTTGGTTACAACTCTTTAATTTCTAAATCTACAAGTGTAAGCTTTGGAGATAACATAGAAGATAAATATACAACAAACTTTTTTTACTTCGGTGCCGACACATCTAACTTATTAAAAACTAATAATTTTCAGATTGGTTTCTTCCTAAAATTCTAATTGAGACAATTCAAATAAATAAAAAAAGGCGATTAAAATCGCCTTTTTTTGTTTCTTGTGTTTTCAATTTTACTCCGTCAAAGCCGGTTGCTCTTTAATTACATTCGCTTTCACGCCATCTTTTGCATCGTTAATATCTATCAGAATTGTGTCGCCTTCCACGGCCTCGCCGGATAGAACCACATCTGCCAATTCGTCTTCCAAATAGCGTTGGATAGCGCGTTTCAGCGGACGAGCACCAAACTGCACATCGTAGCCTTTGTCGGCAATAAAGTCTTTGGCTTCCAAAGAAAGTTCCAGTTTGAAACCTAAATCGATTACACGCTTGAACAAGCCTTTCAGTTCCAAATCAATAATGGATTTCAAGCTATCTTTGCTCAATTGATCAAACATCACGATGTCGTCAATACGGTTCAGGAATTCAGGAGCAAATGTTTTATTCAATGCTTTTTGAATTACGCCACGAGAGTATTCCGAGTCAATCGTCATATCTTCGTCCATGTTGAAACCAACGCCGCGTCCAAAGTCTTTCAATTGGCGAGTTCCCACGTTGGAAGTCATGATGATAATGGTATTTTTGAAGTCAATTCGGCGACCCAAACTATCTGTCAATCGTCCTTCATCCATCACTTGAAGCAGAATATTAAACACATCCGGGTGTGCTTTTTCTATCTCATCCAGCAAGACAATCGAATACGGTTTGCGACGAACTTTTTCGGTCAATTGACCGCCTTCTTCATAACCCACATATCCAGGAGGTGCTCCTACAAGGCGAGAAACACTGAATTTCTCCATATATTCACTCATATCCACGCGGATAAGTGCATCCTGACTGTCGAACATAAAGTCCGCCAACACTTTTGCCAAATGCGTTTTACCTACGCCCGTTGGGCCAAGGAAAAGGAATGTTCCAATTGGTTTATTCGGATCTTTCAGCCCGATACGATTTCGCTGAATGGCTTTGGTGATTTTTTCTACCGCATCATTCTGCCCAATCACATGCGAACTCAACACTTCACCCATTTGACGCAGTTTCAAGCCTTCTGCTTGCGCAATTCGTTGAACCGGAATTCCGGACATCATCGCCACCACTTCTGCCACTTTTTCTTCATCCACAATTTCCGGATTGAGCTGCGACTCTTTTTCCCATCGTTTGATAGCATCTTCCAGTTGGTACTGCGTTTGCTTTTCTTTATCGCGAATCGGCACCGCCTCTTCGTATTTTTGCTCTGCAATCACGCGGTTTTTCTCCACTTTCAGCTCTTCAAGTTTTTTCTCCAAAGCCTCAATTTCTTCCGGCACAGCCACCGTGGCGATATGCACACGTGAGCCGGCCTCATCCAAAGCATCAATAGCTTTGTCCGGGAAACTGCGGTCGGTAATATATCTGTCTGTCAGTCGCACACAAGCTTTGATGGCTTCCGGCGTGTAACGCACATTGTGGTGATATTCGTATCTGTCCTGGATATTTTGCAGAATGGTCAAGGTTTCTTCCGGCGTAGTCGGATCCACCATTACTTTTTGGAAACGACGTTCCAACGCACCATCTTTCTCAATGCTCTGACGATATTCATCCAAAGTTGTCGCTCCCACACATTGAATTTCTCCACGCGCCAAAGCAGGTTTCAACATATTGGCAGCATCCAGCGAACCCGGCGCGCCACCCGCTCCTACTATGGTGTGAATTTCATCAATAAACAGGATGATATTTGGATTTTTTTGAAGCTCGTTGAGAATGGCTTTGATGCGCTCTTCAAACTGTCCGCGGTATTTTGTTCCTGCTACAATCGATGCCATATCCAAGGCCACCACGCGTTTATCAAACAAAATGCGTGAAACCCGGCGCTGCACAATTCGCAATGCCAAACCTTCCACAATGGCTGATTTTCCCACGCCCGGATCACCGATTAATACTGGATTATTTTTCTTTCTGCGGCTCAAAATCTGAGCTATTCGCTCTATTTCCTTTTCACGACCCACAACCGGATCCAATCGATTTTCGGCAGCTGCTTTGGTTATATCTGTTCCAAAAGTATCAAGCGCAGGCGTTTCGCTTGGCTTATTGCTTGCTTGCTTGGCTTTTGATTTACGTGATGAGAATTGCTCGTCATCTTCCTCTTCGTCTTCAGGCAGAAAATCGCCACTTGCACTCGTATCGGTTGGAAATGGACGAACTGACTTGATTAATTTATCATACGTCAAGCCTTCTTCATTCAGCACATCTACGGCTAGGTTATTTTTATCTTTCAAAATGGCCAATAGCAAATGCTCTGTTTGAGCCTCATCTGAAGATGCCGAACGAGCTTCCAGTTCCATGATTTTTTTGATTTTTTCGGTACTTTTCAGCATGGGAATTTCGGCACCGGTAGGTTCCTTATCGGTTCTTACCATGGCTTCAATTTTTTGCTTTACACCATCTATATCTACGTCCAATTGCAGCATAAGTGCAAATGCACGGCTATTTCCAAAGCGAATCAGCCCCAACAGCAAATGCTCCGGTCCTACATAAGCATTTCCAAGACGCTCGGCCTCCTGAATGCTGTAAGAGAAGATACTGTTAAGTTGTTCTGAGTATTTTACTGACATAATTCAAATTTGTTTTCGCAAATATAACAATTTACGGTATTATTTTGAATGAGTATTTACAAAAATGATACCTAATATTTTATATTGCTTATTCGGAAGAATTGACACACTATCAAAAGCGTAAAAAGAAGTGAACAGGACAAATTGGCACTCTTAAAAGAATTGTCAAACCAAAGTTCCGACATTTGGTTGGTCGTTTCCATGACGAAGTTTTCGTGGAAGAAATTTAACCTTCTACAATGGCTTCGGTTAATTCATCCAGTGTAAATCCGGCAAAATAATGATTGAATTCTATTGTTGATAACGCTTTTTTGACGGCTTCGGGCGTGTATTTTACTCCTTTTAGTACATTTTCCACTTCGGAAAGGTCGCTGTTGTTGCCAAAAAAAGTACCGTAAAATTTAATATCTTGAATCACCGAATTTTCCACATCGGCAAAAACCTGAATTTTTCCGGAAGCGAAACGGGTTTGCCGTTCTATCCCAAATTTAGGGGAATTTCCGTAATTCCAATCCCATGAACTGAATTTAGATGCCCGGAGCTGCTCAATTTCCGCTAATTCTTCGTCTGTGAATTTGTACTCTTTCATCTCGGGAAATTTGAATTTCATATGTTCCAGCAGTTTATCTGCAAATTCATCCACGGTTATTTTTTCCGAAAGATTTGGCAAGATATTATCCACCACACTTCGTACCGATTTGGTAGATTTGGATTCTATTTTGTCTTTCGGAGCTTCAAGCGCTTGGGAGAGAACACTCAAATCAGTATCAAAAAGCAAGCAACCGTGATGCATCACCCGTCCTTTGATGTACGCCTGTGCATTCCCGCAGATTTTTTTTCCGTCAATTAGCAGGTCATTTCTACCTGTAAATTCGGCTTTCACGCCCAGCTCCGCCAGTGTATCAATTACCGGCATGGAGAAAGTTTTGAAATCAAAACTGGCGCCTTTATCTTCGTTGGAAATGATGGTATAATTCAGGTTGTTCAAATCGTGATAGACTGCTCCACCACCGGATATGCGCCGCACCACGTGAATTCCGTTTTCTTTTACATACTCGGCATTTATTTCTTCAACTGTGTTCTGGTGCTTACCCACAATAATGGCAGGCTCATTTATCCACAAAATAAACACTTTGTCGTGGTGAAGTAGTTTTTTGAAACAATATTCTTCCATAGCGATGTTGTAATCCGGTTTGTTGGATTTATTGACGATGTATATCATGATGACTTTTCATTTGACTATTCAATTAATAACATAAAACATAAAAGAAAGTTGACGATGATGTTTGATTTTTTTCTTTTCGGATTTTGGTATATATTTGTAAAAACAAGTTGTAATGTACATGAAACAATTATCCCTACTTATTATTGTTATAGCATTTGCATTTTCTATACAAGCTCAAATCGGCGTAGATGATACCAAAACCTACCTAATCACAAAGACGGATGGCAAACCGTTTTTGTGGCTGGGTGATACAGCCTGGGAACTGTTTCATCGGCTCAATCGTGAAGAAGCTGTTCATTATCTGAATACTCGTCAAAAACAACAATTTAATGTAATTATGGCTGTTGCTTTGGCAGAGCTTGATGGGTTGCGTCAACCAAACAGATATGGTGATGTGCCTTTTAAAAACCTTGAGACGCTGGAATGGGCAGTAACTCCGGGCAATAACCTCAATAACGTCGCTGAATACGACTACTGGGATCACGTGGATTTTGTAGTTCAAGAAGCTGCTAAACGCAATTTATACATCGGACTACTGCCCACATGGGGTGATAAAGTGGCTGACACGTGGAGTGACAGTTATATTTTCAAAACTGAACAAAGAGCATACAACTATGCTAAAAAACTGGCGGAGCGTTACAAAAGTCAATGGAATATCATCTGGATTTTAGGCGGTGACCGCGTAAGTCTTCCACGCGACGAAGAAGGTAAAGCATATGCTGATTACCGACCAATTTGGAGAGCAATGGCAAAAGCCATACAAGATACTTTCGGGGAGGATGTATTTATCACTTATCACGCGCGAGGGAATACACCGTCTTCTACCTATATGAATGATGAAAAATGGCTCAGCATGCACTCCCTGCAAAGTGGACACGGCAGCCGCTGGGAAAAACCATGGGAAACAATTGTTGAAGATTTAAAGCTTTCGCCCAAACGCCCTGTGATGGACATGGAACCCTGTTACGAAGACCATCCCATGAATCCTTGGGACAATAAGTGGACACGTGAGAATCGAGGTTATTTTGATGATTACGATGTCCGGGCGCGAATGTATCGGGGAGTGTTTGCAGGAGGAGTCGGAGCCGTTTACGGACATCACCAGATTTGGCAGTTTTTAGATACAACCCGCAATGCATCTGTTTGGATAGGCGATACAATCATCGGCTGGAGAAAAGCGCTGCATGCAAAAGCCGGCAATCATATTCATCATCTGAAGAACTTAATGCTTTCTCGTCCGCTCTTAAATCGTGTTCAAGACAATTCCTTAGTAGTATCCGACAGAGGAAGAGATTACAGGGATATAATAATCGCTACCCGAAATTCCAAAAGCACACATGCTTTGGTTTATCTACCGCAACCTAAACCGATTCAAATCGACTTGAGTAAACTAAAAAGTGGCAGCAAAAAAGTTTCGTGGTTCCATCCCGTAACCGGAAAATATAAACGGATAAAAGGAAAAATGGATAGTGGAATTACAACATTCACTCCTCCCAACCAAAAGCAGAAAGATTGGGTGCTGGTAATTGATGTGAAGTGAAAAAGCAAAGACAGCAATTGTTTATTATAATCAATTGCTGTCTATTTTTGAGATTATATTGAAATAATTTCTATTTATTTTTCTTCGGGATATGCACTGCTTCGCCCAGCACATCGGCACAAGCTTCAAAGAGCGCTTCGGAATAGGTGGGGTGTCCGTAAATGGTTTTTACCACTTCATCTACCGTAATTTCCATTTCCATGAGCAGCGATGCTTGATTGATGATTTCGGCAGCAGCAGGTCCCACGATGTGAACACCAAGAATTTCACCGTATTTTGTATCGGCAATTACTTTTACAAAACCGGTACTCTCGCCAGATGCAAGGGCACGCCCGTTGGCTGCAAAGTTAAATCTACCAACACGCACATCATATTTCTCACGCGCTTCTTTTTCTGTTAAACCAACCATGGCTACTTCCGGCAAAGTGTAAACCACCGAAGGTGCAGAATGAAGTTTTAATTCTCTGTTGTTGCCTTTCACAGCATTATCAGCCGCCACTTCACCCATACGGAATGCCACGTGAGCCAACATTTTAATACCATTGATGTCACCCGGTGCGTAAATTCCTTTTACACTTGTTTCCATGTATTTATCTACCTTGATTTTACCGCGTTCCATTTCAAATTCAATCTCACCAATTCCTTCCATATCCGGCAGACGACCTACAGAAAGCAATACTTTGTCAGCCACAACGCTTCCATTATCGGTAACAATTTCAACTTTGCCGTTTTTGTCTTTAATTTCAGCGACTTTGGTGGAAGTCATGATTTTAGCGCCTTTCTTTTTCAAATATGCTGCCAGCACATCCGATGCTTCTTCATCAATTCCAGGGATGATTCTGTCCATCATTTCCACAACCGTGATCTTAGAACCCAACTCGCCAAATGCCTGCGCCATCTCAATTCCGATAACGCCGCCACCGATTATAGCCAGTGATTCCGGCAATTCTTCCAATGCCAGTAGCGCATCGCTGGAAAGTACGCCCGGATGCTTGATGCCGGGAATATTGATTTGTGAAACTTTGGAACCGCCTGCCAAAATAATCTTATCGCCTTTGATGACTTTGGAATCATCTACGATCACATCTTTATTTTTACTGATTTTAGCTGTTCCTTTAAAAATATCTACTTTATTGCTTCTTAGAAGAGCTTCTACCCCACTCGTCAACTTTTTAACTACCGAATTTTTGTGTTCCACCACCTTGGGCATATCTACTTTGAAACTGGTATTTTCGAAAATAATGCCGCGAGCTGCTGCCATCTGAAGTCCTTCAATTATTTCGCCGCTTTTCAGATATGTTTTCGTTGGGATACATCCCACATTGAGACAAGTTCCACCAAAAACATTCTTTTCTACAATCGCCACTTTGGCGCCGTGTTGTGCAGCTCGGATGGCAGCTACGTATCCCGCGGGACCACCGCCGATAACTATCACATTGTAGGAATCTTCTAATCTTGTCAGAGATTTTTCCACCGGTTCTTCCTGAGCTGGTTTTTCAGGTTCCGGCTCATCCGGTTTTATTTCTTCACCGGCTTCGCCAATGTATCCGATAACTTCGGTAATTGGCACATTTTCACCATCTTGACGAACGATTTTCAAAAGTACGCCGGAAGCTTCTGCTTCAATTTCCATACTGGTTTTATCGGTCATTATTTCCAGAATAATTTCACCGGCAGCAACCGGGTCGCCTTCCTTTTTTAACCATTTTACAATCTGCCCTTCGGTCATGTCAATACCGGCTTTGGGCATTATAATTTCGTGAGCCATAATTTTAAGCCCCTTACTCCCCAGAAGGGGAATATAAGGGTGTTTTGAGTTTTTATAATTGTCCATCCATAAAAATGGACTTAATATTTATTTAATGAATATCAGAATGAAATTAGAATAAAATTGAGTCTTTTTACCAATATTCCCTTTAGAGATTGGGGGCTGGCATTATATCAACAACGCCAACGGACTTTCCAGCAATTGTTTCAAATCCTGCATAAATTTGGCGGCTGCCAATCCGTCGATAATACGGTGGTCGCTTGTAAGGCTGATTTTCATTATCGGACGAATCACCACCTGCCCGTCTCTTGCCACCGGTGTATCCTGTGTGGAAGAAACACTCAAAATCGCCGCATTGGGCTGATTGATTATTGCCGTAAAACTTTCTACGCCGTACATTCCCAAATTACTGATGGTAAACGTGCTGCCGACTTGTTCATCGGGCAACAGCTTTTTATTCAGCGTTCGTTCGGTTACATCTTTCAGCGCTACCAACAATTCGCTTAACGACATTTGGTCTGCATTTTTCACAACAGGTACCAACAACCCTTCGTCCATTCCCACAGCCATTGCGAGATTTACATAGTTATGGAAAGTTATTTCCGTTGCTTCGGGATTCAAACTGGCATTGATGTACTTGTGTTTCATCAGCGTTTTTACCACCGCAAATGAAATCAAATCGGTAACAGTCAGCTTTTTATCTGTTTTTTCTTTGATAGGATCAATCAGTTTTTTACGTAATGCCAGCAGTTCGGTCATATCAACATCCCATGTTTGTATAAACGATGGTATTGAGAAATAACTTTCCGACATACGCTTGGCAATCACTTTGCGCATCATCGTCATCGGAATGGTTTCCGTATCGGATGTAGATTTTCCATCCGCTTCGGGCTGCTTCGCTTCGGTGTCGGGCTTCAGTTGTTTTGTTGCTCCTGAAAGTTTCGGAGCTGTGGTTGCTTCCGCAAAATCATCGCGGGTAAGACGGGCTTTCAGTACAGGGTCTGAAATAAGGAGCAAGACATCGTCTTTCATAATCTTTTCATTATGTCCGGTTCCTTTTATTCCGCTCAAATCAATATTATGTTCATCGGCAATACGCTGTGCAAGGGGCGAGATATGAATTTTTCCTTTGAAATTCCATCCGGCAACGTCTTCTTTGTGAATACGTCCTTTGTATCCGGTTCCGGTTACATTCTGGAGTTTCACACCCATCCGATGTGCCAATAATCTTGCAGCAGGAGTTGCTCGTATTAGTTGTCTTTCTTCCATTATTCTAATCTACCTCTAATCCCATGGGGAGGGATTATTAAGCGTTTTTCAGCATTGTTTGAATTATGATAACTGTTTTATCAATGTTTCTTATTTTATTGAAGTTTGTCTTTTTTTATAAAATTTCATATTAGCTCCGATATTTCCCCTTTAGGGGGATAGGGGGCTGGTATTTTTTCTATCTCTTATTAACCAACTTCAAAATGTACTTTTTGATTCGTTCCACATTTGGAATCATTGCGGTTTCGAGGGCTGCATTGTAAGGAACCGGAACATCCTCGCCCGCCAGACGTAAAATACGGCCGTCAAGGTAGTCAAAAGCATCACTTTCAGCAATCATAGCTGCAATTTCTCCAATAAACCCGCCTGTTTTGTGTGCATCGTTTACAAGAAGTACTTTTCCGGTTTTCTTTACTGAATTAAGAATCGCCTCTTTATCAAGTGGCATCAGCGTTCTCAAATCTACCACTTCTACGCTCACACCTTCTGCCTCACGAACTTCATCGGCCGCTTGCAGCACTCTTTCGAGCATTCTTCCATAAGTGATAACCGTCACGTCTTTGCCTTCTCTTTTTAGTTCTGCTTTGCCGAGTGGAATAGTAAAATCAGGATCCAGCGGCACTTCGCCCTTCATGTTGAATTGAGCTTTGTACTCCAGGAAGATAACGGTGTTGTTGTCGCGGATAGCTGATTTAAGAATTCCTTTCACATCAGCCGGAGTTCCCGGAGCCACTACTTTGAGTCCAGGGATGTGGGTAAACCACGCTTCGAGCGACTGTGAGTGCTGAGCAGCCGCTCCTACTCCCGAACCTGCAGCACAGCGGAATACTACCGGCACCTGACCTTTACCGCCAAACATATACCTTGTTTTTGCCGCCTGATTGACGATATTGTCCACCATATATACGATGAAATCCATGAAAGTCACATCCACGATGGGACGCAGTCCAGTCATGGCTGCACCGATGGCGCATCCTGAAATTGCATTTTCAGAAATTGGCGTATCTCTGATTCGTTCTTTCCCAAATTCTTCAAGCATTCCCACGGAGGTTCCAAAGTCACCTCCAAAAATTCCTACGTCTTCGCCCATCAAAAATACGTTTTCATCGCGGCGCATTTCTTCGGACATGGCCATAATAATGGCGTCCCGTACTGACATTAATTTTGTTTCCATATATAAAATGCTCTGCCCCCATCCCCCTGAAGGGGAGAAAGTAGAGCGCTATTGAATTCCTTTTGTATTAATAAATTCTGTTATTTTTAAAAATATTTTTCCAATTACTTACCATAAACCTTTTTCACACTATATTCCCCATTTAGGGGTTAGGGGTTGTTTTTTACGGTGCGAAAATATCTTCAAATGCACTTTCGAGTGACGGTTCCGGACTTTCCATTGCAAATTTTACAGAGCCTTCAACCACTTCCATGGATTTGAGGTCTATTTCATCCAACTCTTCTACAGTTGCAATTCCTTTTTCAATAAGTTGAGCCCTGTATTTCACAATCGGATCTTTTTTCTTCCACTCATCCACTTCCTGTTTTGTACGATATTTACCCGGATCGGAGGTGGAATGTCCAAACCAACGATAGGTAATAGATTCTACCAGCACAGGGCCATTACCTTTGCGAACATAATCCACAATTTCGACGAACTTCTCATAAACTGCCAATAAATCATTCCCGTCTTCAATAAAATGCCCGGGAATGCCGTAAGCACAAGCACGCTGATAATTGTAATCGACATTTATTACGCTTGAAATCGGCGTACTGATACCATACATATTATTTATGGAATAGAAAATAACAGGTAGTTTCCAAATGGAAGCCATATTCAGTGTTTCATGAAATGCACCTTCGTTCACAGCGCCGTCACCAAAAAAGCACACTACAATTTTTCCGGTTTTTTTTATTTGCTGCGTAAGTGCCGCACCGATTGCCATGCCCATACCTCCACCTACAATTCCGTTGGCGCCGAGGTTTCCTTTATCCAAATCGGCGATATGCATCGAACCACCTTTTCCCTTGCAGGTTCCGGTGGCTTTGCCCATAATTTCAGCCATCATCTCGTCCAGGTCAATTTCCATAGCAATGGTTTGACCATGACCGCGGTGGTTGGAAGTAATTAAATCTCCATCAGAAATGGCAGCAATAGCGCCTACATTGGCAGCTTCTTCACCTACCGAAAAGTGCGTCATACCCGGCACCTGTCCGCGTTTTACCATCTGATTAACTTTATTGTCAAAATTACGGATGTCACACATAAGTTTATACATGTGAAGCAGTTTCTCTTTTGGAATGTCTAATTTTTTTGAAGTTTTTTTAGTTAATGTTTTAGCCATATCTAAGTTGTTATCAATTGTATCATATTGAAATAAAATAGTGTATTATTTAATAACTATTCAGCCCCCTAACCCCACACCTGAGGCGGGTAAACCCTAAAGGGGAATACTAAGGGGGAGTTTTGGAGCAACTAACAGCATCAATAGATTTAAATTCGGCAGTTCTTTTGTAAAAATTATAATTTTTGAATTTGCAATTGTTCTGAAAATGCAAAATAAAATACTTGTTGAAGTGCTGAGTAGTTACGTTATTTAGAATCATTTTAATTACACTTCATCGAGTTAAAATGTTTCCAAATAGGAAATATTAACGAATTCGTGAATTTACATGAAGTTATGTTTCCATATTTCGTTATTATTTTTGGTAATACCCCTTTCTGGGGGTGTTTTTTGTTTTCCGGATCTTTTATTTTTGTAGATGTTATATAAGAAAAACCAAATTCAGAATCTCTTTTTTCTCTTTTATTCACATATTTACCGCACATTTAGTTTCATAAATTGGAACCCTTTGGGTACACATGGACATTTTTCATTTTATTGTTTAAGTAATATAACGGTTTAAACACGATTTTTTACCATTTATGAAGTAAATGTAACTATTCGTACATTTTAACAAATATATGTGCGAATTGTCGACTATTTTTGAAAAAAAAACAGTTATTACTTTTATTTTGACTTGCGAGCCGATAGATAGGTGCTCAGGTTGAATATGTCAAAAATTCAATTTTCTGTTAGTATTAAATCCAAAATACAGGTTTACAAAGTCTATTTTCTATCTGTACATATATAAATCTCACTTTACCAACAAGAATAACATCTATTTTACGAGAAACGAATCAAACATTCAATCAATTTATAAATATGAAAACATTTACAAGTTTACTTATCGGTTTGCTGCTGGTTTGCACAATTGCAGTTCAGGCACAAACAACAATCAATTCGAACATTGTAACCAACACTACCTGGACTGCAGCGAACAGTCCGTACATTATTTCTGCTAACATTACAGTCTCTGCCAATGTAACGCTTAATATTGAGAGCGGCGTGGAAGTAAAATTTGATGCCGGCAGATATATCGTTGTGCGAGGAACTATGAATGCCACAAACACCGTTTTTACGGGAAATAACGGCATTACTAAAGGGTTTTGGGATGGAATTTATGTTTCGCATTCATCGTATGAGGACGGATCAGTTTCTCTCACGGGATGTACCATAGAACATGCCACTCAGATAAATACGCGCAAAGGTACCTTAACTCTGGATGGCTGCACACTCAACAATTTCAGCGGCTCCGGTGTAGTGATTGAAGCGCTCGGAATACTCGATATCGCAAACACAACTATCAGTAACACAGATTACCCGATTAGATTCACAGGTGCGGGTGCTTTTAATCCGGGGGAAAATCTTACTTTTACAGACAACACGAACAATTTTGCTCATATAAATTTTTCTACACTGAACACCCAGCTTCATCTGAAAAAACTGAATATTCCTTATTATACCAATAATACTTTAACCGTTTCCAACACGGGAGAATTGCTGATAAATCCGGGTGTTCAATTGTATTTCCATCACAACGGCGAAATTCGTATTGACGGTAAGTTCAAGGCACTTGGAACAGAATCAGAGAAAATAATCTTCAACAGACATTCAACTGCAAATTATTACCAGGGCATCGTGTTTCGTGCCAACTCTATAGATGCAGATTGCGTTATGCAACATTGTGAAATAAATAATAATGCCAATTCAAATTATGGCAATACAGCTCTTTCTATCCAAAGTGCATCACCTGCAATCGAAAATTGTAACTTTAATAATAACAGTTATAATGTTAGCATAACGGGAGACAGCAAACCGGTTTTTGTTAATTGTAATTTCGGAGCATCTGTTCGAACAGACGCTGAGGCAAACAATATAACAATGGACTTAAATGCTCAGCCTGTATTTACAAATTGCAACATTGCATTCAACGAAACGGAATTACGTGCTGTATCTATTATAGCATCGACTGTAACTGTAAACAACACGCTGAAAAAAATATCTTTCAATGGAGTTGAAAATATCACCTACTGCATGTACGACCTTACCACCATTGCAGAAACAGGGAGTTTGGTCATAGAACCCGGAGTGGTCATCAAAAGCAGAAACAGCAATACCAATCTCGTTGCCGTGGGTACTTTAACAGGCATCGGAACTGCGGGTGAACCGATAATACTCACAGCTTTATCGGACGATAATTTCGGAAACCCGGCCGATACGCAAAACAACGGGACAACCAATCCTTCCTACTCATCCTGGGGTCGCATCAGTTTGAACAGTACAGCAGAATCTAAACTGGAGAATTGGAAAATTCATTATTCGGGCACCAGCAGCTCATATTGGGCAGTATATGTTACGAAAAACAACATTGTAAACAACTGTGAAATCAGGTATTCATCCAACGGCATTCGGTTTACAGAAAATGCCGTAGTTACAAATAATGATTTTATTAATATCACCAATTACCCCGTCAGCTATATTGTTAGCAACGGAACGCCTGACTTGCAAGGGAACACAATATCAAATGTTGGTTTTTCAGGCATTCATATTGATGCATTTGCTAATGATTCACCCACACTTAAAAAAATTCCGTTTGCGGGAAATTCCAATCCTCCTTTTATCATTAATAATTCACTGCAAATAGCAGTCGGAAATACAGTTACCATTGTGCCCGGCATAATAATAAAAAATATTTATTACGGAGGACTGGACGTGAGAGGTACATTAAAAGCGACAGGAACTCCGAGCGAAAGGATAGTATTTACCTCTATTCATGACGATTCCAAAGGCGGTGACACCAATAATAACGGCACCGCAACCATTCCAAACAACTATGATTGGAATGGAATCGTTTTTAACAATACTACAAGTATTGAAAATAGTTTGAAATTTTGTGATGTAACCTATGGAGGAAGTAATACAACCACTGTCACATTCTATAACAGTTTTGCAGAACTTGACAATATCACGATTAAATTTTCCGGTAACAATGGTTTAGGTGTTTTTGAAACATCTAATCCGAAGGTAAGTAACACCCTATTTTCAAACATCGCACAAGCGCCGGTTTATATGGATTTATTTTCCGGTCCGGAGTTTTTAAGCGGAAATCAAATGTCAAATATCGGTATTCACGCTTTGAAACTACGCGGCGGAACGGTAGATGGAACCATTCCTGCCCGAAATTTCGCAGGAATTAATAATATCGCATACCTGGCCGAAGAGACATATAATTCATACACAGAACTTACAATCCCTGCGGGAATTGTTTTCAAGGGTCGGAGTAGATGGAATATCAGAGGTAAATTGAATATTCTTGGCACTACCGAAGCGCCCGTTGTTTTTACTTCCAATAATGATGATGCTTACGGCAACCCTGCCGATACAGAAGGAAACGGCAATACCACGCCAACAAATCGGGGCGGATATTTCGTGTTTTACGACAGCTCGGACGATACAAGCGTGATTGACAACACTATTTTCCGCTATTCCTATACCAATCCGGTTGCCTTGACCAATGCGTCGCCAACCATTCAAAACAGCAAATTTCAAAATGTAATTTACAGTGCAATTTTGGTGCAGGGAACAAGCCAACCTAAAATCAATAACAATACGTTCGACAACGTACTTTTCCCATTCGAAACTTCACTTGCAACCTTTCCCGGACAGACCACAGGAAATGTACTTACAGGCACAACCGCAAGAGCAATCCGTGTAAACAACGAAACCCTGAACTTAGATGCTACAATCAGCAAACGGGATTTTGGAGGAATTACCAATATTCCCTATGTATTTCAATATTATACAGTCGGGACAGGTGCTAAATTGACTATCAATCCGGGTGTGATTCTGAAATTCATGAGATACGGTTATATTAATGTGCAAAACGGACTTTTGGCAATTGGAGGGGCTGAAAAAGAGAATCAAATTATTTTTACAGCAGACTCGGATGATTTTTACGGGGGTGATACGTACAATGATGGTATGTCTCAGACTTCAAAATCGTGGTGGGATGGTATTCGATTTTATAATGAGAGCAACGATGCTGATTGCATTTTGAAACATGCTATTATAAAGCACGCATCGAATTCGTACAGTGCTACTTCAAATTCGCATCGAGGTGCAATAACGGTAGATAATGCTTCGCCGACCATTCAAAATGTGCGCTTTATCAGCAATACGTCTGCCATAGTTTCTTTCAATGTTTCCCAACCAATTATATCCAACTGCGATTTTACCGATTGCGGAAGTTTTGCAGTGAATAACCGAACTCCTATCAATGTAATATCTGCAGAAAACAGCTGGTGGGACAATGTTACCGGCCCTACACACGCGTCCAATCCGGGTGGAACAGGGGCGCCTATCACCGATGGTGTTTTATTCTCCCCTATTTTAAGCGAACTCGGCATTCCTGAAAACGGCGATGTGAGCCTGAACGGAACAATCAATCCGTTCGATGCCTCGTTGATTTTACAACATGCAGTAAGCGCTATCACGCTCAACACAAAACAACAAACTGTAGCCGATGTGAGCGGAAATGGTGCTATCACTTCGTACGATGCTTCCATGATTTTACAGTACAATGTGGGATTGATTTCGGTGTTTATGAAGGACCCGAATAATGTGTTGAAAATGCAGAAAGTGGCTTCGGCACAAGATAATGCGAACATTGAATTGTCTGAAATTCAATTTGATACCGGAGGTTATATCAAAATACCTGTTTACTTAACTACAAAAAACGGTGTGAAATCCATGGATATGAAGTATAGCTTTGATAATTCTCATTTAAGTTTCATCGGAATCAACAGTGAAGAGGTACCGAACGGAATTACAGCCGTACATCACGCCAATGATAAAGATTTGTTTGTTTCGATGGCTTCTGCTTATGATTTAACTCTGGACAAAACGCCATTGTATCTGATTTTTGAAGTTAAGAACTCTACTGCTCTATCCTCTGAACTAACATTGAATCGGGCTTTGGCAAACGAGACCTCACTTAATACCGAAGGAATCAGCATTATTATTCCAGGCAAAACACCAACCGGAATTCAATCGGTTAAAAATGATGGAAAAATTCATACTTGGAAAGCGGATCAAACATTATTCATTAAAATGGATTTAGCTGATGCCGAAAAGGAACTTACGCTAACTGTTACAGATATTTCAGGCAAAACAGTTGCTTTAAGAACCATGGATAATGTAAATGCCGGAGTACAAACGGTAGAAATCCCTGTTACTTCAAGCGGAATTCACATTGTAAGGCTTATTGGTAAGAATATTAATGCAGCTAAAAAAGTGGTATTATGAAGAAAATTATAAAAAAATCCAACATAATTATCTGTTTTGTTCTGTTGTCAACGGCTATTTTGTCGATGAGCAATCTTTCAGCTCAGCCCATTGCATTTGGCATTGAAAGCAAAACAGTCAATGATCGAGATACATTCACGGTAGCTGTAAATGCAACTTCTGATTTGGCGGGGCAAGGCATTTACTCCTTTAAATTTACGCTTGCCTACAACACAACTTATTTGGAATATCTCGGAATTGAATCGACAGGAAGTGTGCTGAATACTTGGGGAATGCCAACTGCCAACACGCCTTCAAGTGGAAGAATAGCCATTGCAGGAGCAGGTACTACCCCTTTGAGTGGAAGTGGAGAACTATTTTTCCTGAAATTCGCTGCGAAACAACCCAATTGGAGTCTTTCGCTTTCTAGTGTTGCGGCAGAGAGTTTTCTGAATGAAGGGTCTCCTGCAATCGCTATATCTCCGGGATACATAACTGTTTCTGCATTGCCAATGCCATCTATTTATCCCAATAGCGGATTACTCTTTGTAGGCGATGAGCTTCAAATGACTGCTTCGGGCGGCGTACAACCATACACATTTCATAGTGTTAATCCGGCTGTTGCTTCCATTTCTGCCGGAGGAAAAGTAACAACTGTTTCTGCCGGAAATACAAAAATTTATGTTGAAGATGCCAACGGCAACCGGGCTACTACAAGTGGAGTGATTGATGTGCGCGGTATAAGGCTCAAAGTGGAGCCGACGCCAACTACAATTCAGGAAAATTTTTATCTGCCAATTACAATAGAAACGGCATCAAATACACCGGTTTATTCGGGAAGTTTTGAACTTACTTATCCTGCAAACGGCATTCAAGGGATAGTTTCTGACGTGCAACAGGGTGATTTCCCTATTTCGGTGCAAACCAACGTATCTAACAACCGGACTGTTGTTTCATTTGCATCAGCTACACCTATCAACGGGACAGGAATTCTTTGCAGAGTGGGGATGAAAGCCATTGGCAGCGGGACATTTACCGTTAATATTCAAAACTCCAAATTCAACGAAAACCTGCTTTCATTCAATACTTCGGGAACTGTTTCATCTACGTGTGAGCCGACAGTAGCTGTTACCGGATTGCTTCCTGAAAATGGTAAAACAGACGTGGCATCAGCGATAAATCTATCCTGGCAGTCTGCGCTCAACGCAAAAAACTATCAGCTTTTCCTTTGGAAAGAAGGAGAAACAATGCCATCTACGCCATTCAGAAGCAGCATCTCCGGGACTTCGACGAATATCTCAAATTTAGAACCGGCTGCAAAGTATTTCTGGAAAATTGTTTCTGTCAATGAATGTTCATCCGTTGAAAGTGTCACTCAGTCATTTACGGTCGTTGGTCGTTCGGATTTGATGGTAGAAAATGTGCAAATACCCACAAATCTGGAGTCCGGTTCTGAGTTTACAGTTTCATTTACCGTGAAAAATATCGGACAAATAAGTACCGGAACGGCACAATGGCGCGATGCGGTTTACATTTCCACAAGTCCTAATTTCAATGACTCGAAAACGCTGCTGACCAGACTTTATAATGTAACACAATTAGGTGTAAATGAAAGTTATACGCAAACTTATAAAGTAAAAATGCCATCCGAATATTCGGGAGAATATTACATTCACGTCTACACGGACGATTACTCAAATGTAACCGAACTTTTGGAAAATAATAATACTGCAGCAGGTAATAATACCATCACGGTGGCAATAATGCCATTTCCGGATATTTTGGTGAAAAATATTCATGCTGTTGAAAATCAACTCATTCCGGGTGATTCAATTACTATTCAATGGCAGGTTGAAAATATCGGAAACACCGCCGGCTTGGGTGGATGGAGAGAAAGAGTAACGTTGGTGCCTGCTTCCGGGCAGCGTGTGCAGCTTTCGCCTAATCCAATCTCAAATACGGACATTGAAGTCAATGAAACCATAAATCGCTCAGTGAAATTCAGAGTTCCCACAACATTGAATTTCTCCGGTTCGGCTCAGATAGAAGTGGAGCTTTTGCCTTCTACTTCATTGGTGGAAAAATCCGGCACTCAGGCAAACAATAAAGCTGTTTCTGCAGGAACCGTTTCTGCAGAAAGCAAGCTGTTTCTGAATATTTCTACCAATTCATTGCCTGAAAACAGTACGAACGATGTTCGTGTTGTCATTTCACGAAGTGGAAATTTCGGAATGGAACTGACGGTGTCGTTATCGTCTTTGCCTGCCGGAAATATTACAGTGCCTGCCACAGTTACCATTCCTGCCAATGCAGCTTCGACGCCTTTTTTCATTCAAGCGATTGACAATAATGTGGTGGATGGCAACCGGTTAGTTACAATCAACGCTTCGGCAAGCGGATACACTTCTGCTCTGGGAAATATCGAAATTACCGACAATGAAGCCGCTGTACTTCAAGCGCAACTCGACAAAACGACTGCCAATGAAGGCGAAACTTTGCAGCTGACCATCACACGTAATTTGATTTCTGCCGATCCGCTTACTGTCTATATCAGTACCGATAAATCCAATCAGTGGACATTTATCAATGCGGCTACAATTCCCGCAAATCAGGCTTCTGTAACAGTTCCAGTAAACGTAACAAACGATAATATCCCTGAAATCAACAGCCAGGCGACACTAATAGTAAGTTCATCAGGATTTACGACAGGTAATGTTTCCGCTACAATAATTGATGATGATTTACCGCAGTTTACGTTCACGCTTCAAAATGACACCATTAGTGAAGGTGCCGGAGTTTATGCCACGTACGGCATTATCACGCGTCAGTCCGGCGAAGGACAATACAAAATTAGCCTGTCGTCTTCTTTGCCAAATGCACTAATTATCCCGAATTCGTTTACTTTACCCGCCGGAACGAATGAGTTGAAATTCAATATCGGTGCGGTGGATAATCTGCTTGTGGACGGATTCCGAACGGTTGAAATTACGGCGGCGGCTTTTTTAAGTTCGTGCAATTGTACGGCTAACACTTTAGGAAATGGCGTTGCAAAAACTTCGTTGGTAATCGTGGATAATGATGGACCGACGCTCTCAGCTTCCGTCAATCCGATTTCCATTTATGAAGGGCGAGTGAATGGTGGTGTTTTGAAAGTAACCCGAAATACCCCTGCGACTGAAGCACTTGATATTTTCATCACACACGATCAGCCAAATGAAGCTCAAATCGAGACATTTGCAACTATTCCTGCAGGGCAAAGTGCTGTTGAAATTCCGATTACAACGTTAAATGACGGTGTGCAAGATGGGAATAAACTGGTCAATATCACGGTAAATGCTACCGGATTTTATCCAGGAATCAGTTATTTCTATGTCACTGATTTGAATAAACCAGATTATGAACTTACCGGTGTCAATGTAAATTCGACAACTGTTTTAGCCGGCGGCTCCATTCAAGTCTCCGGGAAACTTCACAACAAAGGGTACCTGCTGGCTCCAATCGGAAGTTCTATCGGATTTTATCTTACAGAAAGTAAATTCCTGAAAGAAACGGATGAAGCAATCGGGACATACCAATCAACAACTTCCATTGCTATCGGAGACAGCATTTCATTTATGCAGACTATAATGCTGCCAAAGAAAACCGGCACATTTTATCTGTATGCAAAAGCGAATCCGCAAAGCAGCACCAATGAATTAGTATATTCAAATAACGTTGCCGAACCGATTTCCATTACAATCCAACCGGAATATACGGCAACAGCAACGGTTGTTCCAAAACAATTATTACCAAATAACGCGGTAACAATTTCAGGAACTGCTACTAAAATTGGCGGGCAACCTGCAGTTAATTCTCCGGTGGATGTTTATATTCTGAATAATGGGACAAGACGCATAATAAGCGCAATGACAGATGGTTCAGGAAACTATACTGCTCAATTTGTGTCTCAAAACGAAAGCGGTCATTACGGAGTTGGAGCTTGTTATCCGGGAGAAAAAACACAGACAGCGATGGATGAATTTGACATTTTGGGCAAAGTGAGAACTTCCAAAGATCACATTGTATGGCTGACTAAGAAAGGCATTCCACTTTCAGGCACTATTCAAATCCGGAACACAAGCAACATCGCCTTACACAATGTAAAAATAGAAGCTTTGCTTAATCCAACCGGTTTTTCCATTAGCTCAAATACAATTCCTATCCTTGAAGGAAATGCTACAGCTGACTTTAACATTACCGTAACCGGTTCTTCAGCAACTGAAGTCAGGGACTATCTGAAAATTCCGCTTATAGTATCGAGTGATGAAAACACAGAATTGAGTTTGACAGCATTTTATTTCTGTCAGGAATTACAATCTGCTTTAATAACCAATCCGGCAAGCATAAACACCACAATGACAAAAGGCTACAGTAAAGTCTTTGAGCTGGTAGTGAGAAATAATGGAGCCGGAGAAACCGGAAAAACCGTAGTAGAAATACCGAAAACTCCATTTATGCGATTGATAAGCGGCGATACCATTGATAATATCAAACCCAACGGGGAAGCAAAAGTGATTTTGGAATTCACACCTACAGAAGATATGCCCCTTAATACGCCATTCTCCGGTGGATTGTCAATTAAACCCACTCACGGGAATAGCATAACGGTGCCCTATAAAATTGATCATGTTTCCGACTTCAAAGGAAGTCTGAATATAATTGCCAAAGATGAATTCTCTTACAATACAGTTGAGAAACCAAATTTAGCAAATGCCCATGTAACCGTTCGGCACCCCTACAGCGGAGCGATGCTGGCTGAAGGATTTACCGGAAGCGATGGTACGTTTATGACCGGAGAAATTCCTGAAGGGCACTACACGGTAACCGTAGAAGCCGAAAAACACGAAGGTTGGCGCGGTACGGTGCTCGTAGAAGCCGGAAAAACGGTAAATAAAACCATTTTCTTAAGCTACAAAGCCATAACTTACACGTGGGAAGTTATTCGTACGGAAATAGAGGACGAATACAAAATCGACTTGATAATGGAGTTCGAAACCAATGTGCCGAAGCCGGTCGTAGTGATGGAAATGCCGGACTCGATGCCGCAATTGGTTGGCGATGAAATATATTCATTCCTCGTTACTGTTACCAATAAAGGATTGATTACAGCGCGGGATTATGAAATATTCTTCCCGACCAGTGATCCTGAATACGAGTTTATTACCAATTTCACAAAATCCGACTTATTGGCTCAACAAGCCATTCAGATACCTGTAATTTTCAAGCGGAGAGTTTCTGCGGGCGGTTCACAAGGAATCCCGGGAATGATGAGGGCGACGACTTCAAGCGGAAATTGCCGGGATTTTGTACAAGATGTACATTGGTTTGAATGCGGACCGGACAATCAATACCAGCAAGGTCAGAAGCTGTTTACATTCTCAGGCAGAAGTTGTCCGGGCGGAGGTATTCCTTCTTACGGAGGCGGAGGCGGTGGAAGTGCTTACCCGTCAATGGGTGGCGGCACCGGTGGCGGCACCGGTGGAGCTTATAGCTCAGGTGGCGGATCTATGCCGGTAATGACACCTCTTGGATGTAAAGAAACAGAATGTCTGATAAATATATTGAAGACAATTTCCGATTGCTATCCGATAGCAAAAGGGGTAAAAATGGCTGCAAAAATGCCCAACTGCTTGAGAAAAATTGCCAAAGGTGGAATTAAGAAAATGAAATGCCTGAAAGGACCTCTGGATTGTGTTGAAACTATAATTGAAACTGTGGAATCATGCTACGAACCATTTATGAATGCTGTAGGCGGTTCGTCAGGCATGAAAAGATACCAGGGAGCGCCTATGCAAAAATTAATGTCAGGCACAACAAATTCAAATGATGACTACCTGTTGTCGCAATTCCTTCTATTGAATGAAGCTGCAAGATACAACAAAGCTTACGGAAAGCTAATCAAGCTTTATTTTGGAGATTTAGAATTATTGGACAGAGAAAATATGGAAGATTTCCATGCTGAAGTTTCTCAAATCACGCAATATGACGCTAAATTTTCCTCAGAAGATATAACAAGAATCAAGACTGTGTTGGCATCTTCAGACATTCAACCGTCTGAGATTGATTATTTCACCTCAAGATGGAATAGAACAATGGATGCCTATCAATCAAATGTTTTCGCTTCGAATGAAGTTTATCATGATATTATTGACAAAGATTCAACTGAATTCTATTCAGATATCTACGATGAGGTGATTGATTTTGCATTAAACAATGGTTTTTACAGCCCGGCTGACATGTCAGTAACTGTCATAGAGAATATTTACGAAGAAATGACCAAAAAGCAAACTGCAATTTGTGCGTCTGTTACCATTCAGATTTCTCAACGACTTGTGATGACTCGCGAAGCATTTGAAGGTACTTTGACTATAAATAATGGAAGTGATGCCGGTGCGATGAAAAACATTTCACTGGATATCGAAATAAAAAACTCTAAAGGTGAAATCCGCAACGATTTATTCCAAATCAACCAAAAAGCATTGGATATCCTGACCGGAATTGACGGAAACGGCGAACTGGGAGCAAATAAAAAAGGAAGTGTAACGCTCCTCTTTATCCCTACGAAAAATGCAGCTCCGGAAGTTCCTGAAAGCTACTCTTTCGGAGGCACATTCTCCTACCTGGATCCGAGCACGGGATTGACAGTAACCAATCAACTCTTCCCGGTAACACTTGATGTAAATCCAAGTCCTGAATTACACCTGCATTACTTTATGCAGCGAGATATTCTGGGAGATGACCCGCTGACCGAAAAAATCGAACCGGTTATCCCTGCCGAATTGGCATTGATGATTCATAATGAAGGATTTGGCGAAGCAAGAAATGTTCGGGTAGAATCTGCACAACCGGAAATTATTGAGAATGAAAAAGGATTGGCTATCCACTTTGAACTTATCGGTTCCAACTTCAACGGACAGCCAATGCAGTTAGGTGTAACCGACATTGATTTTGGGAATATTCCACCAAAGAAAACAGCAATCGGACAATGGTGGCTTACTTCGAATCTGCTGGGGCATTTTGTTTCGTATAAAACAAATGTAGTGCACACGAGCAGCTATGGAAACCCTGATTTGAGTTTGGTGAGCGGCGCCACATTGCACGAATTGATACGAAGTGTAGATGCCTATACACATACTGACAACAGCGATGATTTCTTAATCAATGAAATATTGGATGCACAAGACACGCCCGATATGATTTATTTGTCTAATGGCGAAAAAATCGAAGTTGGCAAAGCTACTTCCATGTCGCTTGTGAGTGGAATTTCCCCTCCAAATTACGAAGCTGAAATTGCTGTTTCGCCAATGCTGTTCGGTTGGAATTACGGAAAAATGAATGATCCCGGCAATGGCAACTACCTGATTAAAAGCGTAACTCGCAAGTCGGATAATTTCGTACTGCCAGGTCAGAATGTTTGGCTGACACACGTTACACTGCCGGATGCAGGTGACCCGATTTACGAAAACAAACTTCATTTCCTCGATCATTTTGAAGATGCACAGCCGGAAAACTACATTATACGTTTTGCACCGAAGCCGACTAATACGCCGAAGATTATTAATATCTACGGAGTTCCTACGGCTGTTACAGGTACCGCTGTTACTTCTTTAGATGTAGAATTCGATCAGGACATTAACGAGTCCACTTTTACTTATGAAGATCTAATTCTCAGATTGCAAGGAGGTGAAAACATAATCGATAATACCGTAACAATCACCAAAATAACACCAAAACGATTTACTATTGATCTTGGAAATGCAACTTCAGGTGACGGGTATTATGTGTTGAACATTATAAATACCGGAATCAGTTCGTCTGACGGTGTGTATGGCGCTGAAGATAAGCAGACTGCATGGACGCAGTTTGTGCATGCACCTTCGGTAGTTGAATTTATCGGATTGCCACAAAACAACATAGGAGCTTCATTTGATGAAATTCAAATCCGATTCAATCGTGCAATTATTCCGTCCACTCTAACAACCAATCTGTTTACGATGGAGAAAGATGGAGTGTCTGTAACGATTGATTCAATACAGATCACACCTGTGGACGATGAAAAAATGTTGTTCAGAATTTCCGGATTAGGCAGTTCAATGCTGCTTGATGGAAGCTACACATTTAACATTGACTTAACTCAAATTAAATCAGATGAAAATGTCTCCGGATTAATCACACAAACCGTAGGTTGGGTTGTCGACACAACAGCGCCTGCAGTAGTTTCTGTTGATCGAATCTCAAACGGCGGTTATGACAATCAGCATACGGCAAGCGTGGATTTGAAATTCAATGAAAAGGTGATTGGATTTGGAATTTCGTCCATAGAGCTATGGAAAGATGGAGCTCAACAACCGCTTTCTCAACTTAATATCAATATGAAAGATAGCGTAACATTCACCCTGAGCGAATTCAGAATGCTGACGTATCACGAAGGTGAATATACACTGAAAATCAAACTGTTTACGCTTTCTGATAATGCAGGTAATTACGGATCAGGCATTCACGAAGTGACGTGGGTAGTTGACAGATCGTTGCCGAGTGCAATCACGAATTTGAGAATTACGCCCGATTTAGGCTATTCACCGAATGATGGAATAACCACTGATGGAAACTTAAAAGTGGCCATGCAAGTAAATCAGGGGAATTCGAGAGTTCAAATCTATCAGAATATTTCGGGTGACAAAAGGATGATTGCTGATGTGGAAAATGTGAGTGTCGGAAATTTGGAAGTGCCTGTTAATATGGAGGTTTATGGAAGTTCTGTGCTCGAAGCGTATTGTATCGACCAGTTTGGGAACAGCATTGTTACTGAATTGCCGATATATATTGACCGTCAGCCTCTTAATGTATCGTCAACTTTGACTGCAACCAATGCGCTGACACGTCAACCTGACAGCATAAGAATTGTTTTCTCAGACAAACTACTTGATGAGCAAAAGATCAAACAAGCGCTTTCTGCTTCATTTAACTATAATAGTCTGAATACGTTAAGTATTACCGTTACAAAAATTTCAGATACTGAATTTGAAATTGGAAATTTGAGGGCGGTTCTTGGTAACATTACCGGAAATTATTCTGTTTCGGTAGAAACTTCTGTACTGCAAAAGCACAACAGCGGCAAATCAGGTGAACTAAACACAACTGTAAGCTGGGCGCTGCAAGTGAATAAAGCTCCTAACGCCAACGCCGGAAATCATCAGACTGTAGATGCCGGAGAAACAGTGACTCTAAATGGAGCAAATTCATTTGATGCCGACGGCGACGCTATTTCATACCAATGGATTGCTCCGTTTGGTATTGTGTTGAATGATTATTCGGCGGCAAATCCAACTTTCATTGCACCTGATTACAGTGTTGATTTAGTATTTACGCTAATTGTAAACGACGGGAAAGTCAATTCTACCGGTTCGGATGTAGTTGTGTCTGTACGCCCTACTCCTACAGCGATACAAACGACATTACATGACCTGAAAATTTATCCAAATCCCGCAATAGACTTTATTAAAATTCACGGTTTGCTTGAAAAGAGTGAAGTTATACTAATTGATATGACAGGGCAGATAGTAATGAAAAAAGAAATTCTACCCGACGAATTGCTCAGCATAAATGCATTGAAAAAAGGAATGTATCTGGTAAAAGTAAAAGATACAATTGTAAAATTGATAGTGAAATAGTAGAAGTTGTTTTTGTTTCGAAAGCGAAAGTGTAGTAAATACAGCACTTTCGCTTTCTTCATAAATATTCGACACAAAATATTGTGTGTTTCTAAAATATGTCGTATATTTGCACGCTCAATTCGAATGGGGTAAAATCAAGCAGCACTGCTCAACGTTAGAGTATCTCACCTCACCGATGTAATCTCAAAATAAAAAATTGAATGTACGCAATTGTAGAAATCTTGGGTCAACAATTTAAAGTTGAACAAGGAAAAAAACTGTTCGTTCACCGTATGAACGAAGCCGAAAGAGGCTCAACAGTAGAATTTGACAAAGTGCTTTTAGTTGACAATGGTGGTGCCGTAACAGTAGGTGCTCCGGTTGTAGAAGGCGCAAAAGTAGTTTGCGAAGTAGTTTCGCACGTGAGAGGTGAAAAAGTAATCGTTTTCCACAAAAAACGCCGCAAAGGTTACCGCAAACGCAACGGTCACCGTCAGGACTTCACCGAATTAACAATTAAAGAAATAGTAGCTTAACCGATAAAACTTAGAAGAAAATGGCACATAAGAAAGGACAAGGTAGTTCACATAACGGTCGTGAATCGGAAAGCAAACGACTTGGTGTAAAAATCTTTGGCGGACAGTTCGCTAAAGCTGGTAATATCATTGTACGTCAGCGTGGAACTCAACACCACCCGGGAGCTAACATGGGTATCGGCAAAGACCATACTTTGTTTGCTTTGATTGACGGAACAGTAGAGTTCAGAAAAAAGAAAGACAACAGATCTTATGTTTCGATCGTTCCACTGGAAAACGCGAATTAAAATAAGACTGAAACGAATAGAAAAATCTCTTGCATCATTTTGTAGGAGATTTTTTGTTTTAAAAAAACCAGAGCAAAATGCCAAAGATTAAAACTTTGAAATAAACTCACGAGAGAGTGATAAGTTTTTTGTAACTTTGTGCTTTGCAAAACAAGAATAAGAAAAAACAGAAAATCAAAATAATATGCTGACACTTAAGTACATTACAGAAAATACCGAAGAAGTTATTGAGCGTTTAGCCAAAAAACATTTTAACGGAGCTGAAATCATCAACGACATTGTAGAACTGGACGAACGCCGCAAAATCACACAAACTGCAGCTGATAATTTTGCTGCGGAGCTGAATGCGCTTTCCAAAGAAATCGGGATGCTTTTCAAACAAGGCAAACAGGCTGAAGCCAACGAAGCAAAAGAGAAAACCATCGTTTTGAAGGAAAATGTGAGCCGACTTTCTGAGCAACGGGATGAAATAGAGCAAAAATTAAATGATTTGCTTGTACAAGTTCCAAACCTGCCTCACAGCAGTGTGCCGGAAGGAAAACACGCGGAAGATAACGTCATAGAACGAAGTGGCGGCACTGTTCCAAAGCTGCACAGCGAAGCTGTTCCGCATTGGGATTTAGCAAAAAAATACGATTTGATTGATTTTGAATTGGGCGTGAAAATTACCGGAGCAGGCTTCCCTGTTTATAAAGGTAAAGGTGCCCGTCTGCAACGCGCTTTGATTAACTTTTTCCTGGATAACGCACGCGATGCCGGATATCTGGAAGTGCAACCACCTTACGTAGTTAATGCCGCTTCAGGTTACGGGACCGGTCAACTTCCGGACAAAGAAGGACAAATGTATCATGCACAATTGGATGATTTGTACTTAATCCCAACCGCCGAAGTTCCGGTAACGAATATCTACCGCGATGTAATTCTGAATGAAGAAGATCTACCTATTAAAAACACGGCTTATTCGGCTTGTTTCCGTCGTGAGGCGGGTTCTTACGGAAAAGATGTGCGCGGACTAAACCGTCTGCACCAATTCGACAAAGTAGAAATTGTGCGCATCGACACGCCGGAGCATTCTTACGAATCGCTGACTGAAATGGTGAATTATGTACAAGGTCTGGTGGAAAAACTGGAACTTCCATGGCGTATTCTCCGACTTTGTGGAGGTGATATGAGTTTTACTTCGGCTCTTACTTTTGACTTTGAAGTATTTTCTGCCGCGCAGGAACGCTGGCTGGAAGTAAGTTCGGTATCCAATTTTGAAAGCTACCAAGCTAACCGCCTGAAATGCCGCTACCGTGCAGATGGTAAGAAAACTGAACTTTGCCACACACTAAACGGAAGTGCATTGGCTCTGCCAAGAATTGTAGCTGCTCTGCTTGAAAACAATCAAACTCCGGAAGGTATTCGCATTCCAAAAGCTTTAGTGCCTTATACTGGATTTGAGATGATTGATTAATTCGACTTTCAAAATGAATCTCTCATCAAAAGCTTCAAGCATTCTAAGCCAGATTACCGATAACACTAAACTTGGTGATTTAAGGAAAATTGCCAAGGAAATAAAAAAGGATCATCAGCTGGCTATGGAACTTTGGGCTACTGGAAGTTTTTTGCCGAGGCAGCTTTCCATTTTAATAATGGACAATAAAGAGCTTTCGCAAGATGATATTGACAAACTTGACAAGGACATCCAGACACATTCTTTTGATGAACGAAATCATTTAATCGACTGGTTAATGGCAAATCAGCTGACTAAGAATAAGAACATAATTAGCCTGATAAAAACCTGGGAAAACAGCCCTTCTTCTCTTCAACGACGAGTTTTTTGGTATTATCAGGGCAGATTGAGATGGGTTGGACAAGTCCCGCCTGAAAATACGGAATATTTGCTCAATACCATTGAAAATAGAATAGTCACCGAAGCACCTGAAGTTCAATGGGCAATGAATTTTACAGCAGGTTGGATCGGCGTTTATGATAAAAAGCACCGAAATCGATGTGTTGAACTTGGAGAAAGGATCGGACTATATAAAGGGAAAGCAGTTTCAAAAGGATGTACACCGGAATATTTACCGGAATTTATTTCGATAGAAAGCACTAAACGGAATTTATAAATTTCAGTCCATCTCTACTAATTTCAAAAAAACAATTACTACAAAATGCGGAAACTTCCGCATTTTGCTTTTTAAATTTCTTTGTACTTATTGAGTATTTGCATTTTTCGATAAAATGGTTTACTTTCACAACGATTTTTTCATTAATTAATAAAACATCAAATTATGAGAATAACAATAATTCTACTAAGCGTGGTTTTCTCACTCACTTTATCTTCACAAGAAATGCCTAATTTCCTTCAAGGTACATGGAAAATGGAGAACGAGGAACTTTACGAGCATTGGGATAAATTAAATGTTAACTCAATGCGTGGTTTCGCTTATTCATTAAAAGATGGGCAAATGCATGTTTTTGAGCATTTGGAAATTTCGAAGAAGAAAAACAAATTGACATTATCTGCTGCTGTTCAAGGCCAAAATGATGGGAAAACGATTGAGTTCAAGCAAACTAAATCGGGGGAAACTGTTGTTTTTGAAAATCCAAAACACGATATGCCAAACAAGATTGAGTACACAAAACTCAATGAAAATGAATTGCAGGTACGACTTTCAGGTAATAACAATAAGCAGTTTGCCTATAAATTAATAAAGCAGCATCAGCAAACTCAACCCAAGGATTCTACCATCAAAAATCCTAATTATGATGCGAATTTGGCTCAAAAACTGGGCGGTGACGACTTTGGAATGAAAGGTTTTATTTTGGTATTGCTTAAAACAGGCGCGAACAAAACTACCGACAGAGCGTTCATTAATGAGCAGTTCCGAGGTCACATGGAAAATATTAACCGACTGGTTGATGCCGGAAAAATGATTATTGCCGGACCGCTCGGAAAGAACGATAAGACTTATCGGGGCATCTTTATTCTCAACGCCAACATGAACGAAGCCAAAGAACTGATGCAAACCGATCCTGCGATAAAAGAAGGCTTGCTCGATGTGGAACTTTACGACTGGTACGGCTCGGCTGCTTTGCCGGAATATCTGAAAGCATCTGACAAAATTTGGAAAACTAAACCCTAACCACTCAAAATGGCTGAACTGAAAACGAAAGAAACAAACGCAGATGTAAGTGAATTTATAGAAACATTTGCAAACAATGAACAGAAAAAACAGGATGCTTACGCACTCGTGAAACTGATGCAGGACTTCACTGGTTTCGAGCCCAAAATGTGGGGACCGAGCATCATCGGCTTTGGACAATATCATTACAAATATGCCAGTGGACACGAAGGTGACATGCCATTAGTTGGGTTTTCGCCACGCAAAGCAGCCATTTCGCTGTATATCTTCGATGATGCTCCCGGACAGCGAGAACTCTTGGCGAAGTTGGGAAAACATAAAATGGGGAAAGCCTGTATTTATGTGAACAAACTGGCTGACATCAACTTAGACATTGTTAAAGAACTGATTCGAACAAGCATTGAGTATATTCGTGAGAAATATTAGCCTGATTTATTATCTTTAAAATCAGAATAATTGCTTATTATAATGCGGGAAATTTCCGCATTTTTTTATTTAAATACTTCTCACAAAAAATTAAAGACGCAAGAAAAACCAAAAATAAATTCGTCGATAAAAGATTTTCTCTAATTTTGTAGAGCATAAATTTCCCAGTTAAACCCATCTATTCCTATGAAAATTCTAATCGTTGAAGATAATCCTGCGCTGCTTGACCTAATACACTCGTCGCTCCAAAAAGAGTATTTTACGTGTGAGAAGGCTGTTGATTTTGCAATGGCAAACGAAAAAATTGCCGTGTACCAGTACGATATTTTTGTTGTGGATATTAATTTGCCTGACGGCTCAGGACTGGATTTGATACGAAAGATGAAAAGCACGAATACGCAAACGGGTGTTATAGTAGTTTCGGCACGCGATTCGTTGGACAATAAAGTGGAAGGGTTGGAGCTGGGAGCCGATGATTATATGACCAAACCGTTTGATATGGCTGAATTGGTAGCTCGCATCAAATCGCTTATTCGGAGGCGGAATTTTGGTGGAAATTCGCTCGTTACTTTTGGCGATATCAGCATAAAAACGGATAGTCGTGAAGTTTTCGTGAACAATAATCCGGTGGATTTGACCAAAAGCGAGTACGATATTTTGCTGTTTTTTATCTCCAACCCCAATCGGGTCATTACCAAAGAAAGCATTGCCGAGCATATTTGGGGTGACAATATGGATTTGGCTGACTCCTTTGATTTCATCTACTCGCACATCAAAAATCTGAGAAAAAAAATCACTTCCAATAAAACCGCCGATCCTATAAAAGCTGTTTATGGCATTGGATATAAACTGAATACTGTGTAAAAATGAAGTTAATTAAACGAACCTATCTCGAGATGTTTCTCTGGTTGATTCCCGTACTGCTACTTGGCAGTGTGTTCTCATTTTTTATGATAAAATACATCGTGTACGAGGAGACGGATGAGCATTTGACCTACGAAATGCAGCGACTTCTGGAATATCACGCCGAGCATAACGATTTGCCCGAATACCACAAAGTGGCTGATATTTACGAAGATATGCGGACAGAAAGCCCCGCTTTTAAGGATACGCTAATTTTGGAGCCGCGCGACAACGAAATGATGCCATACCGCGAGCTACACTTTTCTATCCTGCACAAAGGGCGAGATTTTACACTCGTGCTACGCCAAATTTTGCCGGGAAACGATGATATTTTGGAAGGAAATCTGCTGATGATGCTCGGGTTGTTCATCCTGATTTCCGTATTTATACTTTTGATGGTCAATAGCATTTCCGGCAAGCTTTGGTCGCCGTTTTATAAAACATTACACACGCTTGCCGGTTACAAAATAACGAAACCTGTACCCCATTTTTCAAAATCGAATATCGATGAATTTAATTCGCTGAATGAAACAATAGAGGAACTGCTCTATAAAATTTCGGACGATTATCTGCGAACCAAGGAATTTAACGAAAACGCGTCGCACGAATTGCAAACACATCTGGCAATAATCCGACTTCACGTGGAAAAATTGCTGGATTCGCCGCTCAACGACGAAAGCAGCTTGGTGCATTTACAAACTGTAATCAACGCGAGTACTAACCTGTCAATGGCACAAAAATCGTTGCTTTTGCTGAGTAAAATCGGTAATTTGGAATATAACAATGCCATCCATTTGAACCTAAAAACCATCGTACAAAAGTCGATAGAACTATTTCGGGAAGCAATGGAGCTACGCAATATCAGCCTAAGCGCGGATTTAGCGGACTGCGAACTGCTGATGGACGAAGGATTGGCGGAAATTCTGATAAATAACCTGATAAAGAATGCAGTAAAGCACAATCTTCAAAATGGACATATTTCCATCCATCTTACAAGCAATAACCTTTGCATCGAAAACAGCGGATTGGAATTTTCCGGTAATCCTGCCCAACTTTTCGAGCGTTTCACTAAAGGGAAAACGGGTAATTTAGGCTTGGGACTTGCCATAGTTCATCAAATTTGCGAGGTGTATCATTACACTATTTCATACG
>CAZCIU010000011.1:0-55160 GCA_964498765.1 uncultured Paludibacter sp.
GTGATTGAAACTTCATTTGGTTTTGACACAGCTTGTAAAGTTTACTCAGAACTTATCGGTAACATTCAGCGCGATGCCAGCTCAGCTAAAAAATACTGGCACTTCATCCGTTTGATGGGACGTTCTGCTTCACACATTACTTTAGAATGCGCGCTTCAAAGCCAACCAAATATCGCCTTGATTTCTGAAGAAATTGAAGCTAAAAACATGACTTTGAAAGATGTGGTAGAATACATCGTTGATATTATTGTAGTAAGAGCAAAATCAGGTTTGAACTACGGTACAGTGCTTATTCCGGAAGGATTAATTGAGTTCATCCCGGCAATGAAAAAACTGATTGCAGACTTGAACGATATGCTTGCTCACAACGACGACTTCAATGCCATGAACTCTGATGAAGAAAGACGTGAATATGTGAAAAGCGTATTAAATCCAGAAAGTACTGCAGTTTACCGTAGCCTTCCGAAAGGAATTGCTCGTCAGCTTACATTGGATCGTGACCCACACGGAAACGTACAAGTTTCGTTGATTGAAACTGAAAAATTGCTGATTGAAATGGTTGCGAAACGCTTAGCTCAACTGAAAGCGGAAGGAACTTACAAAGGTAAATTCTCTGCTATCAATCACTTCTTTGGTTATGAAGGTCGTTGTGCTATTCCTTCCAACTTTGATGCTGACTACACTTACTCACTTGGTATGGTAGCTTCATTGTTAATTGCAGAAGGAAAAACAGGCTACATGGCTTCAGTACGCAATTTGACTGCTCCTGCTTCTGAATGGCTTGCAGGTGGCGTGCCTATCACAATGATGATGAATATGGAACGCCGTCATGGAAAAATGAAACCGGTAATCCAAAAAGCATTGGTTCAATTGGATGGTGAGCCTTTCAAATTCTTTGCTGCAAACCGCGACAAATGGTCTGACGACACATCTGACTTTATCTATCCGGGTCCAATTCAGTACTTTGGTCCATCAGAAGTTTGTGATCAGCCAACCAGAACTTTACTTCTTGAAAGCGGAAAATAATCTTGCTTCATGACAATAAAAAAAGGGCGTCTTATTTTTAAGATGCCCTTTTTCTTTGGGAAAAACGAAATTTCCTACTAACACTCCATCACTTGTACATTCCAACAATTTCCTTTTTCATCTTTTTTGTAACATTGTTCAGTTTTGACTTTTCAGCCATCATCCATTGTTTTGGGGTTTGGTCAAATTCTTTTTGAAATCTTCGTGTAAATGTTTTGGTACTCATGTTGCAGATTTCTGCCAGCTCTCCCACTGTTTCTACTTTCAGTACGTTTGATTTTACTATATTTTTAAATGTATTCAACGATTCAATTACTGGTGCTAAAAAATTAGCAGCATCTTCTTTTTTATAAAATCCTCTCATCAAAAACAGCCATTCACTTTCCTTTAAATCATGTAAATGTCTGCAATACATTTTATTAACGAGATAAAACTCCATGTTTTTTATAAAATCCCTAACCGGATTTACCATTCGTAAAACGCGGATATTTTTCTTTTTGCTTGTGTAATACTGAGCTAACTTAGAAATAGAAAACTGATCACAAAGAATTTTTGGTTTTTCGAAAATACAGACTATAAATTTCGTATCTCTCAGTACTTCAATCTTATAGTTGTTATAAGGTGCGAGCGAGCACATTTCATTTGATTTAATAGTAGCAGTTTCTTTTGCTGTACTTGTAACCTTCAGACGTCCTTTCATCATAAAAATCACTGCAAACTCGCTTGCATACTTCATTTGAAATTCTTCACCGGTTTCATATTGATTAAGAAAAAAACCTGATTGAAAGTTATGGATATAATTTTCACATGCTACATGTTCGTTCAAATATAAAAGGACATCTTTCATAATAATTCTCGTCAAAAATATTAATAATATATAAAATGGTAGATTGAGAATATGTCAAAGATGTAAACATTTGATAAATATCAAATACAGAGGTTTATATTAAGTTTCATTCGGTTTAAATCTTTTTTACAAATTACGTACCAAAGCAACTATAAGCTGATAGACAATTTCTATAACATTAAAATATTGAATTGTATAGCAAATATATGTTAATTCTACAAATATCAATAAAAATATAAAAACTAATGCATTATAAAGAATGTTTCTAATTAAGTTTTTTTCACAAAATAATTAATTAAACCAAGGTATTCAGTCATTAAACACTAGAATTTCAATATTAATTAGAATTATTGCTATTTTTCCAATAATTTTTTAATCAAAATATATTAAAAATAAGATGTTTTGAATATCTTTGTCTAAATTTATCAAAACGTTAGAAACCTATTATGAGAAAAACCATTTCAAGAGGCTTGAGTTTTTTTATTGTCAGTGTGGTTTTAGCTTTTGCTTTTTCATCATGCATGACTACGAAAAAAACCAATTATCTCCAAAAACCTTCCTCAGACATTCCTAGCTACGATGCAAGCGTTGGCTATGAAGAATATGTACTTGCTCCTTATGACAAAGTTTATGTTCGTGTGTATTCCATTGATAAAAACGTAAATACCATGATTAATGGATTGACATCGACATACATTGCAAATTTGGAAAGTGCTGATTATTCTGAATTGTACACTTACACTATTTCTGAAAATGGCACTATCACTTTGCCGATGGCTGGAGAAGTAAAAATTGGAGGACAATATGTTCGTGAGGCTAAAAACACAATTAAAAACGCTATTCAGACAGTCATGTTTGACCAATGTGCCGTTGATTTGAGAATTATGGGACGATATTTCAGCGTAATTGGTGGAAATATGAATGGTAAATATCCGATTTTCAGAGAGAAGATGAATGTTTTTCAAGCATTGGCAATGGCGGGAGATATTTCACTTTTAGGGGATAGAAGAAACATTAAGATACTAAGAGAAACCCCTGAAGGAGAGACTAATGTAAAAATTTTTGATATCCGAAGTAAAGATATTATCAATTCTGAGTTTTATTACATTCAACCAAACGATGTTATTTACATTCAGGATGTGAATGGACAATTCTTCTCAGTAACTTCTTTAGGAAATGTTTTCTCTACTTTTTTCTCCACAGTTTCTTTTGGAATGTTGATTTACAATTTGGTAAAACCGACACCAGAGACTCCATCAACCGATACTAACACTACTCCTTAATTGAAAATCAATATGAAAAAAATATTATCAACATACAGAAATTCCTTTTTTATACTGATTGCATTGGTAGCATTGAGTTTTTCATTGAACTCTTGCTACACTCAAAAGGATAAAAGTCTGATGCAGGCAAATAAATCTTTACCACAATACGAAAAAGCTGATTACGAGCACTACACAATTGAGGTAAATGATGAATTGATTTTTAGAGTTGTAAGTACCGACGAGGAGTTTATTCGCCTCATTGAGGCTGGTGGAGCATCTCAGCAACAAGCTATTTCTTACCGAGTTTATCCTGATGGCACAATCGATTTACCATTTATTGATTCTATTAAAGTTGCAGGAAAAACGGTTCAACAAGCTGCAACTCAGATTCAAAGTCGTTTCAGACAATTGGTTTCTGATGCAGAAGTAAGATTAGCAATTGCAAATAAAAGCTATACGGTAATTGGCGAAGCAGGAAGAGGTATTTTCCCGGTTTACAAAGATAAATTAACCATTTATCAAGCCTTAGCTCAATCGGGTGAAATAGCACTCAGTGGTGATAGAAAACACATTAAAATTATTCGAGAAATTGATGGAAAACCAGAAATTATGGAATTTGATATCCGTCCGAATTCTGTGATAAAATCCAAATATTATTATATCTATCCAAACGATATAATTTATGTTCAAAAAGATCCGGCCAGTTTTTATAAAACTAATAATTACGGTTCTTTGATTGGATTAATCACATCCTCAATTTCTTTATTTACTACAGTATATTATTTGACAGAATTCAATAAATAATAAACACAGATTTACTAAAATATTTTAACTGAACATTATGGAAGAGAATAATAAGTATGTGCAGCCATTTGATGAAAATGAAGACTCCGGTTTTAACATCAAGGAATGGTTAGGACTATTTTTGCATTATTGGTATTTATTTTTGATTTTTATTTTACTTGCGTTAGGACTCGCTTATTTGAAAAACAGGTCTTGGATAGAAAGTTACAAATCCACCGGAACTGTAATTCTGGAAGAAGGGAGATATGGTGGTTCACAAGCATTTATGCAAGGTTTTGGAGTACAATCTGGTTTTAGGAATATTGACAACCAAGTGGTGATGTTAACGTCTTATGACCTTATTAGCCGCGTTGTTGATAGTATTCCATTTTTAGAAGTGGATTACATTTCAAAAGGAAATTTCAAAACAAGAAATTTATATAATAATACACCGGTTGTAATTACGTCGGATTATGTGGATCCAAGTGCATATGGCATTCTGTTCAAATTGGAAATGCGATCCGATGGCACATATGTGATTACCGATGAAGAAGGTGCAGAAAAAGGTATTAAGGCAAATGGACGTTTTGGAATACCAATTCAGCATAATTTGTTTTTTATCACTGTTAACCGCACTTCGAATGCGATTTCAAATCGAGTGATGTATTTCAGATTTAGAAATAAAGAATCTCTTATTTCTGATTTTATGTCGCGCATTCAGCCGGCTTTTGTTTCAGACGGTTCATCAGTATTGAGTATTTCACTCACCAGCAATACTCCCGCGAGAGATATTGACTTTATTAACAAACTTTCCAGTGTTTTCATAACAGAAAATCTGGAAAGAAAAAATGATGCGGCTACCAAAACAATCAACTTTATAGACCAACAATTGGATACGGTTTCCAAATCGCTTTCGATTTCTGAAGGTGCAATGACAAGTTTCCGCAGAAGTAATCAGATTGTGGACCTTTCCAGTCACTCTTCCAAAGTATTAGGAAAAGCATCTCAATACGATGATCAAATGTCGCAACTACAACTACGCGAAACTTATTTGAACTATTTGACGAACTATCTAAAAACGAATATCGACGCAGGCTCAATAGTTGCTCCATCCAGTTTAGGTCTTACTGAGCCAATGTTAGTTTCACTAGTTCAACAATTTAACGATATTCTCAATAAAAAATCGGAAACAAAAGAGAACAATCCACTTTACTCAAAATATGAGCGTGAGTTAGCAAGCATAAAAAACTCCATTAATGAAGTTATCAATAATATGCGAGCTTCAATGGATATTGAACGAAATGACTTGAACTCAAAATTGGCAAACGTAAGTCAGGATATTAGTTCGCTTCCTGGCAAAGAAATGCAGTTAATCGGCATTGAAAGAAAATATCGTGTAGATGACAATTATTATACTTTCTTCTTACAAAAAAGAGCTGAAGCTGCTATTCAAAAGGCTTCAAATAGCCCGGACAATTACGTTTTGGATAAAGCACGCGTAGTAGCACTTACCAACGGCGGCACAAAATCAAGAAATTTGATGATGTATTTGTTGATTGGATTACTAATTCCTGCGTTATTTGTAATTCTGAAAGAACAGATGAATAATACCTTGAGAGATGCTCGTGATATTGAGAAAAACAGCAACTTCCCGTTGATTGGAACAATCAAACACACCAAAAACACAGATCCTGTTTTGACAGCGAAACGACCACGGTCATCATTTACAGAAATGTTCCGTGTTATACGTACTCGTATTGAGTTTATCGTTCAGCGCAAAACCAAAATCATGATATTAAACACATCAGCTGAATCAGGTGACGGAAAAACATATTTTAGTACAAATATGGCTTCGACTTATGGCATGACCGGATTAAAAACTCTGCTTATTGATATGGATATCAGAAAACCGAGTGTTAATGAACGATTAGGATTATCAGAAAATGATGGTGTAACTAACTATTTGATTGGAGAAAAATCATTGGATGAACTAATTCTTAAAAAAGGAGATTTTAATTTCGACATTTTACTTGCTGGTACAGTTCCACCAAATCCAGGTGAGTTAATTCGTTCTGAACAATTAAAAGATATGTTTTTGGAATTAAGAAATCGTTACGATTATATCATTGTTGATACAAGTCCAATTGGATTAGTAGCAGATGCTTATTCTTTAGCACCAATGATGGATGTTAATTTATTCGTCGCAAGAAGTGGTAAAACGAATAAGTCATTCTTCAAACGTCTAAACGAACAGCTTAAAGATGACAAATTGAAACACTTCTATGTCGTATTGAATGATGTAAACTTAGAAGGCAACCGCTACGGAAACTACGGTAAAAACTACGGTTATGGATACGGTTACAGCTACGGCTACGGTTATGGCAGAAAGAAAAAAGATGCCAATAAATACGCTCAGTACTACGATGACGATAGCGAAGTATAATCAAACAAAAAAGGAAGCTCCTCGAAGCTTCCTTTTTTTATCATTAATTTGTTGAGTTAATTGTTTGGTGTCTCTTTTTTTCCTCTGAATGACAGAAATACAGAAATCAGAGCATAAAGCAATACTAAAACGACCCATCTTTCATCGCCTTTGAACATCAGAAAGGCCGAAACGCCTAAAAATAATGCTGCAAAAAGCATCAGTCTGTATTGTCTTTGAATTCGTTTGTCTTCATCTTTAGCTTGGTAATTTTGTACAAAGTACACGATTATCAATGAAAGCGCTCCAAAGGAAAAAATGTATTTGGAAATGGGAAAATCAAAATCAAACAATTGAAAAGCTGCCCCTGCAAAAACCATTACAGAGCCAATCAATTGCATCATATCTAAATATTTTTTATTCATTATTGTTCTTTAATTATAAAAACGTCTTCACTGTCTTTTTTAAGATAAAACTGCTCGCGAGCATACTTTTCAAGCGTTTCTTCACCGGCTTGCATTTCAATTACTTTCTTTTTATTCGACTCTATTTCTTCCTCATAAAATTTAATTTCCTTTTCTAAATCTTTCACATTCCTTCCGGTTTCCCAGCGGCTTAGAAGATTATATTTATCGAAAAAAAGAAAAAACACGAGAAAAATGGCAAGCACAATAAAATACTTGCTGAAAATAATCTGTTTTGTTTTATGTAAAATTGACTGCAAACTCATAGTTAGGAACTTTTTGCAAAGATAGATATTTTTGGGTATTAGCCACTATTATTAGCGGCGATAATTTATAAACTCAATCACACAAGGTATATAAATCACCATGCGGATTAATCAACAAAAGTGGGACAGGTGATTTTTTCACCAAATGCAGTTCCTTCGGACCAAAAATCACATCATCCAATCCATAATCTCTTGACGCAGAAACTAAAACTACTCCATAATTATCCTTTTCAGCTTTTTGTATGGCTTCTTTGTCTAACTTGAAACTGTCTGATTTGGCTTTCTCTACTTTATACTCAAAGTCAAACTTATCAAAAATCAGTTTCATTTTCTCCACGGTAGTTTTCGCTTTTGAGCCATAATCATTGGCTTGCAAAACGGTAATCTCTGAGCCACAAAATCGACCAAAAGCTGATGCAAACTGCGTTTTTTCATATTCCTCCACCAGAAATCCAACCGGAACAAGCACTTTTTCAAAACTGATTGGTGGAAAATCGTCCTTGAAAAGCAGATACGGAATACGTAAATCCCGGCAATATTTCAGGTAGTTTTTCAACTGTTTGTTTTGCGAATTACTCCACTGTATCATCAGAAATGAAGCCTCATTTTCTTCACAAATCTCCGCAAATTGCTTTACCGGCTTATGGCTAACAATTATCTTTACATCTTCAAAACCATTTTCAGAAAAGTACTTTTCTAAACTATCTTTCTTAGCATTAACTTCCTCCACACTTTCCACAAAAGTAAGCACGCCAAACTCTTTTTTCAGATTTCGGGCTAACAGATAACCGCTTGAAAGTAAAGCAGAAGCGGTTTGAATATTATGTAATATTGTCTGAACTATGATTTATTGGATTATTGTTATAAATATGATTATCTTTTTCTGATTATTAATTCTTTCTGCATATAGCAATCTGAGTGATTTAAATTGATAATATCCATTATATTTGTATCATCGAAATCATATCAATCAAAAAAAAATCACAGTTCAGACGTTTAATCCACAAAATACACCCTCTTCACTCGTCTTGAAACACTTGTAAGAATTTCGTAAGGAATGGTTTCCAGTTTTTCGGCTACCTCCTGAATGGTGATATTCTTTCCGAAAATTTCCACGCTGTCACCCTCTTCGGCAGGAATTCCGGTCAGGTCAATCATCGTAATGTCCATACTGATATTGCCGACGACCTTCGCCCGATGCCCATTAACCCACACCTCGCCCACTCCATTACTCAAATGGCGATTGAAACCATCCGCGTAGCCAATCGGGATTACGCCAATGCGACTGTCACGTGTGAGTTTTCCTTTACGGCTGTAACCCACTGTATCTCCGGCTTTTACATCCCTAATTTGCAGAATGATTGTTTTCAGCGTGCAGACCGTTTCCAGTTTCACATCCGGAAGCGCACTCACATCATACAGCCCAATGCCCAACCGCACCATATCAAATTGGTATTCCGGGAAACGCTCAATTCCTGCCGAATTCAAAATATGGCGTAAGATTTTATGCGAAAATGCCTGTGAAATTTCATCGGCGCAAGCGGTGAAAATTTCAAACTGCTTTCGTGTAAAATCATCAAATTCAGCACTATCCGACCCAACCAAATGCGAAAATATCGAACGCACTTTCACTTGGTTCTGATTTTTAAGAAGCTCTACCAATTCCAACATATTTTTCTGCTCAAATCCCAAGCGGTGCATTCCCGTATCTATCTTAATATGAATGGGATAATCGGTCAAAGCAAGTTTTTCGGCAGAAGCGATAAAGGATTTCAACAAATCAAAACTGTAAATTTCCGGTTCCAATTTATTGTCAAAAATCGTGTCAAAAGCCGATTTTTCAGGGTTCATCACCACTATCGGCACGCGAATACCTTCGCGACGCAGTTCGGCACCTTCATCGCCTACCGCCACGGCCAGATAATCGCACCGATTATTTTGCAACGCGCGAGCCACTTCCACCGAACCGCTTCCGTACGCAAACGCCTTCACCATGCACATCATACGTGTTTCCGGACAAAGTTTTGAGCGGAAATAATTCAAATTGCTAATCAGCGCATTCATATTCACGTCCAAGGTAGTTTCGTGTACTCGTTGTTCCAAACGCACCAAAATATCCTCAAAATGAAAACTCCTAGAACCTTTCAGCAAAATAATTTCGTTTTTGAAATCACGCATCAGAGGCGATCTTAGCAAATCATCCGTATCGTGGAAAAAATATTTTTCTTCGGTTGAAAATTTATCTGCCTGCTTGGAAATTTCTTCTCCGACGCCAATAATTTTCTGGATATTTTTGCTTTTCACTAGCTCCGCCACCATCGTGTAAAGTTCATCGGAAGAGTGTCCGCTTTGGAAAATATCTGACAAAATCAATGTCCGTGAAAGCTCTTTTTTGCCCGATTGCCGATTGAGAAAATCCAGTGCAATGCCCAACGAATTTAAGTCAGAATTGTAAGTATCGTTGATTATCTGACAACTGTTTGTGCCTTCTTTAACCTCCAATCGCATCGCTACGGGTTCCAGCAAAAGCAATTTTTCTGCTATTTTTTCCGGTGCATAATTCAGGTAAAGCATCGTGCAAACGCATTGCAGAGCATTTTCGATAGACGCATCGTCGGTAAATGGAATTTCGAGCGAAAATTCACGGTTTTTATAGCTGAGTTCAACGTTTGTTACGCTGTTTTTCTCAATTTTCAAGACTTGCAACTGCGTATCTTCTTTCTTTCCCCAGGAAAAAAGTTTGGTTTTCAACTTGGCTTGCAGGATGGAAATTTCCAACAATTTATCATCCGAATTGTAAATCAGCACTTCCGCGTCCCTGAAAAGTTTGATTTTTTCATCTGCTTTTTGCTTCAATCCACCAAAACCTTCCTGATGTGCATCACCCAAATTGGTAAAAATTCCAATCGTTGGACGAATGATGGTTTGTAGTTTTTCCATTTCGCCCATTTGCGAAATGCCCGCTTCAAAAACACCCAGTTCGGTGTTTTCGCTCAGCGCCCAAACCGAAAGTGGCACGCCGATTTGCGAGTTGTAGCTTTTTGGTGAGCGCACAATGCGGAAATCCTCGTTGAGCAGTTGATAGAGCCATTCTTTCACCATCGTTTTGCCGTTGCTTCCGGTAATTCCGATTACGGGAATTTGGAAAAGCGAGCGGTGCGCCGAAGCCAAAGTTTGCAAAGCAGAAAGCGTGTTTTCCACTTGCAGAAAAACGGCGTCGGGCATTTCTTCCGCATCGGCGGGCAGTTCGCTAACCACGAAGTAGCGCAGGTTTTGGCGATATAGTTCCGAAATATATTTATGTCCGTCGTTTCTATCCGATTTCAGCGCAAAAAAAAGCGTTTCGGCCGGAAACGAAAGCGAACGACTATCCGTCAGCAACCATTGAATTTCTACGTCTGGAAGATTATTCAGGTTGGAATTCAGGATTTTAGCTATTTGAGAAAGTTTCATTATTCATTCGAATTTAGGAATACAAAGGTAGGAAAAAATGTTGATTGTGGGTGTTTATACTGTTCCGAAGTTCATAGTTTGCATCAAGAAGAATTTTGAAAAAATCATCTAAAAAATATTACCTTTGGCTCCGTATTACATTTAATCAATCGAAAAATGATCAAAATCAGGAAACAATATCACTTAAAAAAGTCGGAAAATGGATTTTACGCTTGGGATGTTCATAAACTAATTGAGAAAAGCAAAAACTTTCCAATTATTGAAATCGAATTGAGCGAAATTAACGAGTTTTACGAAAATTTTTGGTATCAAAACAATGAAGTTCCATCGTGTCATTCTATGGTAGAACACATGAAATTAATTAACGAGGCTTCATTGGATTATCCAATCATTTTGACTGCTGAGGGCACTTTAATGGACGGAATGCATCGGGTTGGTAAAGCGTATTTGGAAGGTCACAAAACAATAAAAGCGGTAAAATTTGAAATTACGCCAGAACCGGATTTTATAGATGTTTTTCCGGAAAATTTATCGTATGATTAATTGCCTCAACCAAATTTGATTAAAAACGTATCAAAATTTAAACCAAAAAGACCTGCTCTCACGAGCAAGTCTTTTTCACTTTTTAATAACTCATAAAAAATCTTTTACAAAGGAACGTTGTATTCTGGTTCCGTAGTAATTTCAGGAACCAATTCGGTGTATGTAACCACGCCATTTTCGTCCAGTGCAACTACAGCGCGAGCGCAAAGACCGTTAAGCGGACCGTCTGTCATCAGCACTCCGTAATCAGTTGCGAAGTTGTTGTAACGAAAATCAGATGCTGTAATCACATCATTCAAGCCTTCTGCTCCACAAAAACGGGAAGATGCAAAAGGTAAATCTTTTGATACACATAGCACAGAAACTCCTTTTTCAGAAGCTACTTTGTTAAATTTACGAACAGAAGTTGCGCAAACTCCGGTATCTATACTTGGGAAAATATTCAAAATCACTTTTTTTCCGGCAAAATCCGCCAAAGTCACTTCACTCAAATCACCTTTAACAAGTTTGAAATCCGGTGCTTTCTCTCCTACTTTTGGCAAATCTCCATTTGTTTGAACTGCATTGCCTTTAAAATTTGTTGTAGCCATTTCTTAGTTATATTTAATAATTATAAAATTAGTTATTGTTACTATGATTTACAACAAAGATTCATCGATTTTGTTTATATTTGTAGAGAATATTGCTTCTGTTATTTTCACAATAAAAAGAAGCTTTATTGTTTTTATATGCCATCACAAAGGCAAAAAATGAGCATTGACTTTTAACTGAACACCTTATATACACAAACAAAAACAAACTAACTTAATGTCAAAATTTGTTATCTATCAAGTACTTCCGAGGCTTTTCGGAAATTATAATACAACAAGAAAATACAATGGCTCTATTGAAGAAAACGGCTGTGGAAAATTCAACAGTTTTACACCGAAAGCTCTTCAAAAAATCAAGGAATTTGGTGCAACGCATATTTGGTACACCGGAATTCTGGAACACGCCACCAAAACCGATTATACAGCTTACGGCATTATTCCCGACCATCACGGCGTAGTAAAAGGAAACGCCGGTTCACCCTACGCAATCAAGGATTTTTACGATGTTGATCCCGATTTAGCGGAAAATGTGATGGAAAGAATGGCTGAATTCGAAGCGATGATAGCCAGAACGCACGATGCCGGATTAAAAGCCATCATTGATTTTGTACCAAATCACACTGCTCGCCAATATCATTCGGATATGAAACCTAAAGGCGTGCATGATTTGGGTGAAACGGACAATCCAAACTGGGCATTCTCGCCGTTGAACAATTATTATTACATGACCGGCGAGCAACTCCGCCCTTCTTTTAATACGGATGCTTACGAAGAATATCCCGCCAAAGCAACCGGAAACGACCAATTTACCGCCTACCCGACCGAATTTGACTGGTATGAAACCGTAAAACTAAATTACGGCGTAAATTACCGCGAAGGCATGCAAAAACAATTTGATCCGATACCGAATACCTGGTACAAGATGTTGGATATTTTGGTTTATTGGACTGAGAAAAAAGTGGATGGTTTTCGCTGTGATATGGCCGAAATGGTACCTGTGGAATTCTGGGGATGGGTAATTCCTAAAATCAAACAAATTAATCCTGATATTATTTTTATTGCTGAAGTTTATAATCCTGCCGAATATAGAAATTATATCTGTAACGGAAAATTTGATTTTCTGTATGATAAAGTTGGGATGTATGACATTCTGCGAGGTATTATCAGTAGAAATCAACCTGCCCGCGACATAACTTCTGCCTGGCAAAGTCTGAACGGAATTACAGAAAACATGCTTCATTTTATGGAAAATCACGACGAGCAACGCATCGCATCCGGATTTTTCTGTGGAAACGGCATTTATGCCAGACCGGCCGTAATCGTTTCAGCCACACTTACTTCTGCTCCATTTATGGTATATATGGGACAAGAATTGGGCGAACTCGGGATGGATATGGAAGGTTTTAGCGGCGTAGATGGGAAAACCACCATTTTTGATTATTGGGGCATTGCATCCTATCAGGCTTGGGCAAATAATGGCGAATTCGATGGAAAAAAACTGAACGAAGAGCAGCAGGAATTACGAAATTTCTACGAAAAACTGCTCAATGTTTCCATGAAGGAAAAAGCTATTAATCAGGGAATAATGTATGATTTGGTATTTGCCAACAATGGAAATCCGAATTTCAATACGCATAAAAAATATGCTTATTTTAGAAAACACGAAGATGATTTGCTGCTTTGCATCGTGAATTTTGGCGATAAGCCCAAAGATGTTGAAGTAAACATTCCATCCGAAGCATTTCAATATTTAAATCTGAAAGAGGACGAGTATTACAATTCTGTGAATTTGCTGAATGAAAGCGAGAATTTTCCTATCCAAAAACTTACATCATCTGCTCCTTACAAAGTTTATATTCCGGCTTGGGACGGTAAGATATTGAAACTTAGCAAAGTGAAAGTGATTTAACTCATAAAAATTGTACGTAAAAATCACTTAATAATCTCAAGATTTTTTCGTATCTTTGCACCCGAATTCAGAAATGTTAAAAAACAAAATATATCAATTATTTAATAAAAATCATTATGAGTAGAATTGAAAAAATCGTAGCTCGCGAAGTATTGGACTCTCGCGGAAATCCTACAATTGAAGTTGACGTAACATTGGAATCAGGCGCATTTGGTCGCGCAGCAGTTCCATCCGGAGCATCTACCGGCGAAAACGAAGCACTTGAACTACGCGACGGCGACAAAAAACGCTATTTGGGTAAAGGTGTTTTGAAAGCAGTTGAAAATGTAAACAAAACAATCGCTCCTGCATTAGTAGGACAATGCGCTCTTGGACAACGTGCTATCGACAAAAAAATGATTGCTATGGACGGCACAAAGACCAAATCTAATTTGGGTGCAAATGCTATTCTAGGTGTTTCTATGGCAGTAGCTAAAGCTGCAGCTGACTATCTTGGTCTTCCATTGTATCGCTATATTGGTGGAACTAACGCTTATACACTTCCTGTTCCAATGATGAACATCATCAACGGTGGTTCTCACTCTGACGCTCCTATCGCTTTCCAAGAATTTATGGTTCGCCCAATCGGCGCAACTTCTTTCCGCGAAGGTCTTCGTATGGGAACTGAAGTTTTCCACGCTTTGAAAAAAGTATTGCATGACAAAGGACTTAGCACTGCTGTAGGTGACGAAGGTGGTTTTGCTCCAAATCTTGCTGGTGGTACTGAAGAAGCTCTTGAATCAATTCTAACTGCTATCCGCAACGCTGGTTACGAACCAGGAAAAGACGTTACAATCGGTCTTGACTGTGCATCTTCAGAATTCTTCAAAGATAGAATTTATGACTATAGCAAATTTGAAGGACCTAACGGTAAAAAACGCAACTCTGCTGAGCAAGCTGCTTACTTGGAAGAACTTATCACTAAATACCCAATCGACTCTATCGAAGATGGTATGGGCGAAAACGACTGGGACGGATGGAAAATCCTTACTGACAAAATCGGAAGCAAATGCCAATTGGTTGGTGATGACTTGTTTGTAACAAACGTAGATTTCTTGAAAAAAGGTATCGACACTGGTTGCGCAAACTCTATCCTTATCAAAGTAAACCAAATCGGTTCTTTGACTGAAACATTGGATGCTATCGAAATGGCTCACCGTGCAGGTTACACTTCAGTAACTTCTCACCGTTCAGGTGAAACTGAAGATGCAACTATCGCAGACATCGCTGTTGCAACTAATTCTGGTCAAATCAAAACCGGTTCTGCAAGTCGTTCAGACCGTATGGCTAAATACAACCAACTACTTCGCATCGAAGAAGAATTGGGCGATCTAGCTGTTTATGGTTATAAAAAATAATTTAAGTACTGATTTTTAATCAGTCTCAATTTCTAAAAACCGATTTTCTGAAAAGAGAATCGGTTTTTTATTTTTGAGAAAAATGTTTGAGAAAGAACGGAAAGTGAGTATATTTGTAAGTTAAGAAGTATAACGAAACACAGAATTTAGTGCTAACGAAAAAAACTGTTTAGAAGTTTTATGTAGAAATTGACATTACCCTAAAATTTTTGACGTATTCTTTGATTTTACACAATTTCCCCAATGCAAAAATCCACTTTCAAAATAGCTAAAATGGACTGTCCATCTGAAGAGCAAATGATTCGGATGAAATTAGATGATTTGATTGAAATTCAGTCGCTTGATTTTGACATTCCTAATAGGCAACTGACAGTTTTCCATTCAGGAAATAATGACGGAATTTTTGAGCGCTTGGATGCTTTGGATTTTGATACTTCGCTGATTGGAAGCGTAGAGGAAGATTATATCGAAGCAAAAGATAATTCTGCCAAGGAACGAAAACTGCTTTGGTGGGTTTTGGCGATTAACTTTTTCTTTTTCTTGCTGGAAATCTCCACCGGATTTATTTCCAATTCGATGGGACTAGTTTCCGATAGTTTGGATATGTTAGCTGATAGTTTTGTGTATGGGTTGGCATTATTTGCTGTAGGCGGCACGCTGATACTCAAAAAGAAAATTGCCAAAGCAGCAGGCTTTCTGCAACTCACGCTTGCATTACTCGGTTTTGTGGAAGTTATTCGCCGATTTGTGGGACTGGAAGAAGTCCCCGAATTTCGGATGATGATTATTATTTCTATTCTTGCGCTTATTGGCAACGGAATTTGTCTTTATCTACTCCAAAAAAGCAAAAGCAAAGAAGCGCACATGCAAGCCAGCATGATTTTCACTTCCAACGACGTAATTGTAAATCTCGGCGTAATTTTAGCCGGAATATTGGTTTTCGTTACACATTCCCGCTATCCCGATCTAATTATTGGTACAATTGTATTTATTATTGTTGGTCGTGGAGCATTCCGAATTCTGAAACTGGCAGAATAACTTCCAATTTCTCCCCTTTTTGTCATACTACTGACATTTTTTCAGTAAACTTTCCTTCGAAATCTCTCGTTGAACTACTTGTGGGTTTAAATTATAAAGGATTTTTAAACATTGCCGAATGGCAGCGTTAAAGCCCGTTAAGCCACATTTTAACATTGTTAAAATTGACCAAATATATTGCATTTCAGAATAATGAGGCACAGCATTTGCTAATTTTGTATGAAAATTTTAATCTGACAACGAAAAAAATAAATAACAATAAGATAAATAAGAAGACTATGAATGTAAGTAAAACAAAATCAATTTTATTATTGGTGCTTTTAGTGATTGGCGTAAGTGCAGCTACTGCATGGACCACAAGCAAGATTCAAAGCAAAAACAATAATGCAGATTTTATTGAAACCAGCACCAATCCAAACCAAGAAGCAAAAGCAAGATTTGCCAGTGCGCAAAAAGCTTTTGATACCGATTTTACGGTGGCAGCAGATTTAACGGTGCATGCCGTGGTTCACGTTACTACCAAAGCACCTCGCCAACAGCGTCAAAGCGATTTTTTCAGCGATCCGTTTTTTGATTTTTTCTTCGGCCCTCAACAAAGAGGCCAACGTCAACAGCAACAAGATCCGGGCGAAGCAGTTCCGAGAGGAGCCGGTTCGGGTGTAATCATTAGCAAAGACGGCTACATTGTAACAAACAATCACGTGATTGATGGAGCTACAGAAATTGACGTTACGCTGAATAACAAGCAAACTTTCAAAGCTAAACTCGTTGGAACAGACCCTTCTACTGATATTGCTTTGCTAAAAGTGGATGGAAAAGACTTGCCTTATGTTAGTTTTGGAAATTCTGACAACGTAAAAGTAGGTGAATGGGTTCTGGCTGTAGGAAATCCATTTAACTTGACTTCGACCGTTACTGCCGGAATTGTAAGTGCCAAAGCACGTAATTTGGGAATTATCGGAACCGACCGTTTCGGACGACGCACCGAAAAACTTTCCATCGAATCCTTTATTCAGACAGATGCTGCCATTAATCCCGGAAACAGCGGCGGCGCATTGGTAAATACCAGCGGCGAACTAATCGGAATTAATACCGCTATCGCATCTCAGACCGGATCGTATGCCGGATACGGATTTGCAGTTCCAGCCAGCATTGTGCAAAAAGTAGTTACCGACCTTCGTGAACACGGCGTGGTACAACGCGCATTACTTGGAGTCAGCATTGGCGATATCAGCAACGAAATAGCTAAGGAGAAAAACCTGAAAACGCTGAACGGAGCATTGGTTGGCGAAGTGGTAGAAGGAAGTTCAGCTGACAAAGCCGGCGTAAAAGTTGGCGATGTGATTAACGAAATTAACGGTGTGAAAGTAAATTCTACCGCCGAACTTCAGGAGCAAGTGGGCAGATATCGTCCCGGCGATAAAATCACAATTGGTGTAGTTCGAGATAATAAACAAATGCGTCTGAATGCAAACCTGAAAAATGCTGAAGGAACTACTGATGTAGTAAAAAACACTGAAATTGCAACTGATTTAGGAGTAAAACTAAAACCAATAAGCAGCACTGTAAAAGAAGCACTTGGAATTGAATCCGGACTTGAAGTAACTTCTGTTGGTCCCGGTAAATTCAACAAAGAAGGTGTTACGCAAGGTTATATTATTCTGAAAATCAACAACAAAACAATGTCGTCATTAAGTGATTTTGACGAAGTGTATAACAGCACATTGAAATCAAAAGGTTCACTGAACATTGCCGGAGTTTATCCTACTTCAGGTAAAATAGCATATTACAAAATAGACTTAAGCAAATAGCTTTTGTTCTTTTTCTAACAAATAAATGTGTTATACTCTGCCGAACTTTAAGCGTTCGGCAGAGTTTTTTCATTTTTCAGCGATTAAATATTTAGATAAAAACTTATGAAAAATCTGTAATTTTGTATCCATTTCACAGATTTGAAATAAATTTTCAATTATTTCTGAAAAATTGAAACAAATTCAAGTCTTATTACGTTAAGTATAAGAGCTTCAGATTTTAGGAAAATACACACAAGGCCCATTGTGGCAAGATTTCAGTTAATTGTACTGTTTTTTTCCGGAATTTGAATTCAAAGCATATAAGTTATAAAACATTAAGCAAAAGTATTTTACCACGTTATTTAATCATAAATAATTTGTACAATTCATAATAAAAGTGTACTTTTGCAGGCTAATTTTTTCCATCCTTCTATGAGACAATTAAAGATTACAAAATCAATTACCAATCGCGAGAGTGCATCACTCGACAAGTATTTACAGGAAATTGGTCGTGAAGACCTGATTACAGTTGAAGAAGAAGTTGAGTTGGCGCAACGCATTCGGAATGGTGACCGTCTTGCCCTGGAAAAACTTACCCGTGCCAATCTTCGTTTTGTGGTTTCAGTAGCAAAACAGTATCAAAATCAAGGATTAAGCCTTCCTGACTTAATTAACGAAGGCAATTTAGGACTGATTAAAGCCGCTGAAAAATTTGACGAGACACGTGGATTTAAGTTTATTTCTTACGCGGTATGGTGGATTCGTCAATCCATTTTGCAAGCCTTGGCTGAGCAATCTCGCATTGTACGTTTGCCTCTAAATCAGGTTGGATCGTTGAATAAAATCAACAAAGCTTTTTCAAAATTCGAGCAAGAAAACGAACGTCGTCCTTCGGCAGAAGAATTGGCAGAAAAACTGGACATTCCGGTAGATAAAATTACCGATACGATGAAAGTTTCCGGTCGCCACGTGTCTGTAGATGCACCATTCGTTGAAGGTGAAGACAACAGTTTGCTTGATGTGATGATAAATGACGACTCTCCAAATGCAGACAGAGCATTGATTAACGAGTCACTCTCCAAAGAAATAGACCGTGCATTGTCAACTCTAAGTGAGCGCGAGCACGAAATAGTGAAAAAATTCTTTGGTATTGGAGTGCCTGAAATGACTTTGGAAGAAATCGGTGATGAATTCGGTTTGACACGTGAGCGTGTAAGACAGATTAAAGAAAAAGCAATCAGAAGACTGAGATCCAGCTCAAAAAGCAAACTATTGAAAGGCTATTTAGGCTAATTTACATTCTGAAAACTAATTATACTAAGCAACTCTTTTTTAAGAGTTGCTTTTTTATTTTTTGAGAATAGCGCTAATTTAAAAATTTTGATTAATTTTGGACTTTTTTAAGAAAAACATCATTTTCTACCTTAATTTTTTGTCTGTTTACTGACTAAACACGTCTTTCCTAAAGTCAAATTAGAAATTCCATTAAAAAACAAACAAATATTCTTTACTATGATTGAAAAATTATTTAAGCTAAAAGAAAATGACACCAACGTCAAACGGGAAATGATGGCCGGTGTGATTACTTTCCTCACGATGTCTTATATTTTGGCTGTGAACCCTCAAATTCTGGGCGAAACAGGAATGGACAAACAGGCGCTTTTCACCACAACTGCATTGGCAGCCATAGCTGGAACGCTATTTATGGCGCTTTTTGCCAATGTTCCAATAGCGCAAGCGCCCGGCATGGGACTGAACAATTTCTTTGCGTTTACGGTGGTAATAGCCATGGGTTATACTTGGCAATTTGCCTTGACTGCGGTGATAATTGAAGGATTAATTTTTCTGATTTTGACGCTTTTCAATATTCGAGAAATCATAATAAATAATATTCCAAAAGCACTTAAAGAAGCAATTCCAATTGGTATTGGTCTGTTTATCACGCTGATAGGACTAAAAAGTGCTGGGATAGTCACTCCAAATCAATTTACATTAGTAGAATTAGGCAGCATGTCCAATCCGAGCGTTTGGATTGCTCTGCTTGGTTTGATTGTAATTGCCGTTTTATTGACTTTGAAAGTACACGGCGCAATTCTTATCGGAATTCTGGCTTCCACTATTTTCGCCATTATTTTGGGCGAAGTTCATTTGCCGGAAGGAAGTTTAGTAGCTCTCCCACCCTCAATTGCTCCGATTTTTGTAAAATTTGAATGGTCGCAAGTTTTCACTTTTGATATGCTGATTGTGGTGTTTACATTCTTGATAGTAAATCTTTTCGACTCGATGGGAACGCTTATCGGTGTAATTTCAAAAATCGGAAAATCTGATGAAGACGGCAATTTCCCAAAAATCCAGAAAGCACTTTTTGCAGACGCCTTAGGAACAATTGCCGGAGCACTTTTAGGAACAAGTCCGAATACAGCTTACGTTGAAAGTGCATCGGGCGTAGCTGCCGGCGGTCGTACCGGATTGACCAGCGTCAGCACATCTATCATGTTTTTCCTGGCACTTTTCTTTGCACCCATTTTCTTGATGGTTCCGGCAGCTGCTACGGCTCCTGCGCTAATTATCATCGGATTGTTTATGATGAGTTCCGTAGGAAAAATCAACTTCAATGAAGTCAGCGATGGACTTCCGGCGTTCATAACTATTATTTTCATGCCGTTTACGTACAGCATTGCACAAGGTGTAATTTTCGGTATGCTTAGCTTTACGATTATCAAACTGCTTTCCGGAAAAACAAAAGACATCAGCATCACGATGTATATCCTGGCAATGTTCTTCCTGGTAAAAATCATTCTGGACGCTTCCAATGTCTTTGGATAGACAGTTTGAGATATATATATCAAATAAAAAACGGTTTTCTGCAATTGCAGAAACCGTTTCCATTTTAAACTAAATCAATCAATTGAAAATCACTTTTTCTTAGTGTCGCTTTTTTTATCGCCTCTTTTTTCTCTGTTTTCTTTCATCTTTTGCATTCTTTCGGCTTGTTTTTTCTTCAAAAGTTCCATTTTTTCTTTGCCGATGATTTTTTCCAAATCTGCATTTTGTGCTGCTCTTTCTTTTTCCATTTCAGCTCTAAATTTCTCACGATCAGCTTTATTTGCTTCACGCATTTTTTCCTGATTTTTTTGAAATTCAGCGCGTTTTTTTGCTCTTTCTTCGTCTTGTTTTTTGTAGTAATCTACCAATTTCGCTTTTTGAGCATCGTTAAGTTCTAATTCTTTCACCAATCTGTCAGCGCGTTGCTCCGGATTTGGCATTTCACGTTTGGTATTTGCACGTCCTTGTTTTTGATCGCGATTTGCATTTTGAGCATCCAATGAGAAATTTAGTGCAAATATTCCTGCTAATAATAAAATTCCAAGTTTTTTCATAATTCAAAATAAAATTTTAATGAATAAATAATTTTACTAGTTTGACTTCGAATTTTCAAAAGGGTTTAAAACAACAAAAGAAAAATAAATCATTATTTCTCTTTTGTCGTATTTTCAGGATAAAAAATGCTAAATCAAGCTTTCATTTCAGTCACAAATTGCATTGATTCGCTGAATGCATCAGCCATTACTTCTTCCACCAATCCACCAATCTGAGCTGCCATTGCGCCAAAATTCATCAGAGAAAGGTAAGATTTTCCATCCGCTTTCTCGTACACAGAAATTCTGCAAGGCATCAGATTTGAGTAAATTCGCTCTTCGTCTCTGCTCAAAATCTTTGATGCATGATGCGGATTACATAGTTCCAGCACTTTCACCGGAAGTACGTCGTATCCGTTATTTTTCATGGATTGCTGCAAATTCTGAACAGCCAGCACACGCCATTTTGCATTTTCTATTGTTTGCGTCAATTTTTCTACGGTCTCGTCAAAGCCAAATTTGCTTTGCACTTCAATAAACATATTCTTCATAAAATACATATTATAAAAAACTGCCAGAGTTTTGACTTTGGCAGTTTTGGTAAAACATTATTTTTTAGCAAGCATAAAATTATCAATTTTATCCTTGAAAGTTTCTCTCGGTATCGCACCAATTTCTGCCTTCGGATCACCCTTCATTGGAACGAAAAGAAGTGTCGGGATACTTTGAATTCCAAATGCGGATGCCAATTCCGGTTCTTTGTCCACATCTACTTTGTAGATATAAATCTGTCCTTGGTATTCTTTTGCCAAATCATCCAGAATTGGAGCAATTACTTTACACGGAGGACACCAAGTTGCCCAAAAGTCCACGATTGCTGGTTTGTCGCCCAAGTATTTCCACTCTGATGGATTTGCATCGTAGTTTGCAACCAGTTTTTTGAACTCTGCAGTTGTCAAGTGAATTGGCTCACTGGCCACTATTCCGTTTGTAGCCGCAGCTACAGTATCGTTAGTCTTAACTTCTTCTTTTACTTCAACTGCTGGAGTTGTAGTTTCCTCAGTTTCCGTTTTTTTGTTTGCGCTGCAAGAAATCATCACAGCTGACATAGCCACAACAGCTAAAAATAGTATTTTCTTCATTCTTATTCTGCTTTAGTAGTTTCTTTTTTTAGAAGAACTTTATCAATTGCTTCTTTGAAAGCATTCTTTGGAAGTGCGCCCTGTGCCATTTGTGGAGCTTCGCCCATCGGAACAAAAAGCAATGTAGGAATACTGCGAATACCAAATGCCGCCGCTAATTCACGTTCTTTTTCAGTATCAATTTTGTAAATGTAAATTTCATCGGCATATTCAGCTGCCAGCTCTTCCAGCACCGGTGCAATCATTTTGCAAGGTCCACACCAGTCAGCGTAGAAGTCTATAATTGCAGGCTTGTCACCCAGATATTTCCATTCATTAGGATTATTTTCATAATCTACCACCTTTTTCAGGAATTCGTCTTTTGTTAAATGAATTGTTCCCATTTTCTTTTTCTCAGTTTTATTATTATTTTCTTTTTTTGTTTCTTGTTTCACGTTTTTGTCTGCCGTAAAAGCATACACCGTTACCAGCGAAAGTACCAAAACGATTGTTAGAGTTAATTTCTTCATTTTTAGAATTTTGAAACCGGAAATTATTTTATTTTTCCCGGAGAATTAAGATTAGTATTTATAGTTCACAATTAGTTTTTGTTTCAAAAAAGCCCAGTTCTTCCAGCTTTTTTGCAATATCTTCGCGGCTAACTTCGTCAGTATGATTTACCACTACCCGATTATTTACAAAATCCACATCAGCGCCAAATACACCTTGCAGTTTTCCGAGTTCGCTCATCACGCCAGTGTTGCAAATCAAGCAACCTTCGCCATTTACATCAAAAGTACTATACATCGTTTTTATTTGTATTTAATTTTTCTATTTGATAAGTAGTTTCTTTTTTAGAATTCACATTGGTACTGCAATTGACTGTACTACAGCCACAGCCGATATTCATTACAGCCTGAACCAGCAAAAACACCGAGAACATCAGGTAAATCACTTGTCCGTCAAACGCGTATGCAAAACCAAAAATTATGCCTAAAGCCAATCTTAAATAGCGCGCAGCATCCCAGTTTGCAAAGTAATTCTTAATTCGCTTCATCCGTTTTTTCTTTTTTCTTAAAGATATCTAGGAATAAAAAACCAATCACTGCACCGAAAATTATGCTGATGTACGGATTGGAAGTAAGTGGACAAGAACCTGAGGTACAACCAATAAAATAATAGTAAGCGTATCCGCCAATGGCACCTAATACCAGCCCGATAAGTCCTAAGACATTTTTTTTCAATAGATTTGTCATCGAAATATTTTTAATTTTTTAGCTACAATTACACAACTGAATACAATCCAGAATTTGTGTAATATGTTTATTTTTTAATGAATAAAAACAATTTTTGCCCTCTTTTCGGCAATTCAAAATGCCTTTGGCACGCATATCCGTGATGTGATGCGACAGCAAAGACTGCTCACAACCAACCACATTGACTAATTCCGATACATTCATTTCATCAACCGAACGCAATGCATCAATAACCCTCAAACGAGTACCGTTTGAGATGGCTTTCAACATATAAGCCGCATTTTCCATCATTTGAAATTTATCTTTTGTCATAATTGATGCAAAAATAATGCTTTTATATGAATATATGTTCATACGTTAAAAACATTTTGTGGTTTTTTAACATAAATCGAAAATCCACGCTCCTACTACCTAAAAATAGATAAAATACAAAGCAAATTTTAAGAATAAAGCGTATCTTTGTAACTTAAAATTGGGACATTCTGCCCGGATACGAAAAACATGACGGAATCAAACACGATTATAACAACCGATATATCACAGCTGCTGGAAAAAGCCATCGAAGCTTGGAAAAGTGAAGACATATATATTCTGACTGACAAAAACACGAAGGAAAAATGCCTTCCGCTGTTTGCCTCTGAAAAGATTAAGAACAGTCATCAAATCACAATTCCGGCAGGAGACGATAAAAAAAACATCGAAACGCTGACGCAAATCTGGAAATTCCTGACTGAAAATGGTGCTACTCGCAAATCGCTGATGATAAATCTTGGCGGCGGCATGGTGACAGACATAGGCGGATTTGCAGCAGCAAGTTTTAAGCGTGGAATTGAATACATCAATGTTTCTACAACGCTTTTGGGTGCTGTAGATGCTGCTACCGGAGGAAAAACCGGCATTAATTTTTTGGGATTTAAGAATGAAATCGGTGCTTTTGCTCCAGCCAAAAATGTATTTATCGACATTGATTTTTTTAGAACGCTGGACGATAAAAACATCCGTTCCGGCTTTGCCGAAATGATTAAGCATGCGCTTATCAGCACACCGAAAGATTGGAACGATGCTTTGCAATTTGATTTAGAAAACATCGATTTTGACAAGCTTAACACGCTTTTGGTCCGGAATATTGAGATAAAAGAAAGCATTGTAGAAGCTGATCCAAAAGAGCAAGGCATTCGCAAAGCGCTAAATCTTGGACATACTTTTGCGCACGCCATGGAAAGCTGGAGCTACACTTCCGGAGATCCTGTGCTGCACGGTTATGCCGTAGCTTGGGGATTGGTTTGTGAACTTTATCTTTCGCATATCAAACTCGGTTTTCCGAAGGAAGAATTGCTGAAATTGAAATATTTCGTCAAAGAACATTACGGCATGTATGATTGCGGCTGCAGTGACTACGAAATGCTGCTGGAGCTGATGAAACATGACAAGAAAAATGAGAGTAAAGAAATAAACTTTACGCTCCTTTCTGATGTTGGTGAAGTAGTAATAAACCAAACTGCCACGAAAGAAGAGATTATTGAATGCTTTGATTTTCTGGCCAGTTAAAAAAAATAGAAAATGAAAACATTAGTTATAGGTGCTTCGAAAAACCCGGAGCGATATTCGTACAAAGCTGCTGACAAGCTTTTGAAACATGGTCATGAAATTGAATTACTGGGACTTCGTCCGGATGAGATTTTTGGACAAACCATCGATACAGAAAAGAAACAATTTGCTGATATTGATACGGTTACTATGTACGTTGGGCCGCAACGACAAGCTGAATATTTTGATTATATTGTTTCATTAAAACCGCGCAGAGTGGTTTTTAATCCCGGAACAGAGAACGAAGAATTTTATTCCATTTTAGAAAAAAACAATATTCAAGTAGAAGAAGCTTGTACGCTGGTTTTATTGGGAACAGGACAATATTAATGTGCCAATTTACCAATTTATTAACTGATTAGCCAATTCTCAACTCAACTGAAAAATGAAAATAGCTTTAATAGGATATGGAAAGATGGGTAAAATCATCGAGCGTGTGGCGCTGGAGCGTGGACATGAAATTGTATCAATAATTGACATTGACAATCGCGATGATTTTAAGTCGGAGGCTTTCCGCAATGCCGATGTGGCAATCGAATTTACTGCACCGCAAGTGTGCATGGAAAATTACGTAGAAGCCTTTGCTGCCGGAGTTCCGGTGGTTTCAGGCACTACAGGCTGGACAGAACATATAGAAGAAGTGAAAGCAATCGTTCGCAAAAATGAACATACGCTCTTTTGGTCGTCAAATTTTAGTTTGGGCGTGAATATTTTTATGGCGGTAAATAAATACCTTGCCAAGCTGATGAACCAATTTCCCGATTACAATGTGGAAATGACTGAGGTACATCACACTCAAAAACTAGATGCCCCATCCGGCACCGCAATCACCCTTGCAGAAGGCATTCTGGAAAATCTGGATAGAAAAACTGCTTGGGTGAAAGAAACCGAAACACAAGCAAACGAAATTGCCATTAAATCTATTCGTGAAGGACAAGTGCCTGGCATTCATACCATTCGCTATGAAAATTCGGTGGATAGCATCGAAATTACACACGATGCTAAAAGTCGTGAAGGTTTTGCACTTGGTGCAGTGGTAGCTGCCGAATTTACTGCCGGAAAAAAAGGATTTCTGGGAATGAGCGATTTGCTGAAGTTTTAGGAAATTTTGAAAATTGAATGGAATTTTGAATAAATAATAATCAACAATTCATTTTACACCCTTATATGACAACAGAAACTAACAACGTAAAACCAACATCCCGTTTCAATAAACCTCGCAAACAGTGGATAAAATCCATTTTTTGGTGTTTGGTGTATATACTTTTTGTAATTTGGTTGGACAATTTTTGGTGGCTACTGATTCTGCCACTGATTTTTGATACGTTTATCACCAAATTTATTCCGTGGACGTGGTGGAAAAACTCCAAAAACAAAACGCTTCAGGCCGTAATGAGTTGGGTGGATGCTATTGTTTTCGCGTTAATAGCAGTGTATCTGATCAATAATTATTTGTTTCAAAACTACCAAATTCCAACATCTTCTCTAGAAAAGACATTGCTCGTAGGCGATTTCCTGGCAGTGAGCAAAGCCGCTTATGGACCTCGTGTTCCGATGACGCCATTTTCATTTCCATTGGTACAAAATACATTTCCAATCATAGAGAAAAATTCGTATCTGGAAAAACCACAGATAAAATATCGCCGTTTGAAAGGATTTGACAGCATTGAACGAAACGACATTGTGGTGTTCAATTTTCCAGCAGGTGACACTATTGCATACAAGAAACAGAATCCCGACTACTACTCCATTTGTTATCAAGAAGGCTTGGATTACGTAGTAAATGTTCTCAATCAAGAGCCAACTGCCGAGCTTTGCTATAAGTACGGACGAGAAATTGTGGCCTCGAATACCGATGTTTACGGAGAAATCATGTACCGACCTGTGGACAGACGCGAAAATTACGTAAAACGCTGCGTTGGTTTACCTGGCGACACGTTGAGCATTGTTAATAACCAAGTTTTTATCGACGGAAAAGCGCAGGAAAAATTCCCGGGTGTACAGTTCAATTATTTTATTCAGACTGACGGAACCCGACTGACAAAATCCTTGATTGACGATTTGAAAATCAGCAACGAAGATTTTATCGAATTAAATAATGCCAATTCTTTTGGTCTAATTCAACGTTTGGGATTAAATCCAAATTATCCGGTTTACTATTTCCCATTAACTGAAGAAGGCTATAATATACTTAAAAACACGCATGGAGTCGTTAATCTGGTGATTGAGCCGGAGTGGTTGGTCACTTCAACCGTTGGCGACAGCATGTATCCAATGGGTGGCGGAAAAGGCTGGACACGTGACAATTACGGTCCGATTTATATTCCCAAAAAAGGCAGTACAATTCCTTTGAATGCGGACACTTACTCGGTTTATGAGCGATGCATCCGTAACTTCGAAGGCAACAAACTGGAAAACCGCAACGGACAATATTTCATCAACGACAAACCGGCAACATCCTACACTTTCCAAATGGATTATTACTGGATGATGGGCGACAACCGCCACAAATCTGCCGACAGCCGCTCATGGGGATTTGTTCCGGAAGATCACGTGGTAGGTCGTCCAATGTTTGTGTGGCTATCACTCAACAAAGACAAAACACTATTTGGAGGAAAAATCAGATTTGACCGATTCTTCAAAAATGCAAAAAGATAATTCCCCAATTTCGGTTTTTTCCATAGCATATCTGCCGCCTGTATCATACTTTAGAGTAATGATGCAGGCTGAGTTGGTTATGCTGGAAGCTCACGAAAACTACATAAAACAATCCTACAGAAACCGCTGCCGAATAGCCACTGCTAATGGCGTGGAAACGCTCAGCATTCCCGTAGAAAGCAACAAAGGCGAAAAAGCTGGCATCAAAGACATTCGAATTTCCTCACACGGAGCTTGGCAGCAGACGCACTGGCGCGCCATCACTTCCGCTTACCGCAATAGTCCATTCTTTGAATATTACGAAGATGATTTCCGACCTTTTTACGAAAAAGATTGGACATTTCTTTGGGATTATAACCTAGAATTACTAACTTTGGTACTGGATTTATTTGAGCTGAACGTTAAGCAACAATTTACAGCAGAATATCAATCTGAGTATGCTGAAACGAGTGATTTTAGAGAAATTATTCATCCAAAAAAGGAAATTATTTTGTCATCAAATCCATATTATCAGGTTTTTGAAAATAAGCATGGATTTTTACCGGATTTAAGCATCATCGATTTGCTTTTTAATATGGGTAATGAAAGCATATTCTACCTGAAACCTGAAATTTCAGATATGAAAAACAGCTGAGGAATTAATCATAAACAAAATACATAATTAAAAAATTCAACTCTATTTTAAGAGATTAGGAGGATTTATGGAAAACATCGATTGGAACAACATTGGTTTCGGTTATAGAAAAACCGACTATAATGTACGCTGCTCGTTCAAAGACGGCGAATGGGGCGAAGTAAAAAGCACCTCAGACGAAAACATTAGTTTGCACATGGCTGCCACTTGTCTGCACTACGGACAAGAAGCATTTGAAGGTTTGAAAGCTTTCAGAGGAAAAGATGGTAAAATCCGCATTTTCCGTTTGGATGAAAATGCCAAACGACTTCAGCAATCTTGCGATGGAATAATGATGGCAAAATTGCCTTTGGAAAAATTCAAAGAAGCCGTGCTGATGGCCGTGAAACTAAACGAACGATTTGTGCCACCTTATGAAAGCGGAGCATCGCTTTATATCCGTCCGCTTTTGATTGGAACCAGCGCACAAGTGGGTGTAAAACCAGCAACGGAATATGAATTCATCATTTTCGTAACGCCTGTAGGACCTTATTTCAAAGGCGGTTTCCAAACTACTCCATTCGTAATTATGCGTCAGTACGACCGTGCTGCGCCGCTTGGAACCGGAACGTACAAAGTAGGCGGAAACTACGCTGCCAGCCTTGTTGCCGGAAATCACGCACACGAATTGGGATATTCTGCCGTCTTCTATTTGGATGCAAAAGAAAAACAATACATTGACGAGTGTGGCGCTGCCAATTTCTTTGCCATCAAAGACAATACTTACATCACACCGGATTCAACTTCCATTTTGCCTTCAATCACCAACAAAAGTTTGATTACTTTGGCTGAAGAAATGGGACTAAAAGTTGAAAGACGCCACGTGCATGTGGATGAATTGGAAGGATTTGAAGAAGCAGGAGCTTGCGGAACAGCAGCCGTTATAAGCCCAATTCAGCGAATTGATGATTTTGACACTAAAAAATCTTACGTTTTCTCACCGGACGGAAAACCCGGCAAATGGTGCGAAAAATTGTACAACAAGCTTCGCGGTATTCAGTACGGCGATGAGCCAGATACGCACGGCTGGATTACGATTGTGGAGTAATCCGGTACTTGAAAGATGGTAGATGGAAGGTGGAAGATAGAGTAACTATCTTTTACCAAATTCAAAAATACTTCTTTTCTACTTTTGAAATAAAAAGAATGAAAAACTCTGACAGTATCTGAAAGAACTGTCAGTAGTTTTTTTTAAAATACCAAGCACAAAAACAATTAAAACTAAAACTCATATTTATTACAAATTTCAAAAATTGATGAAACAGCCATTTGAGGAAATTCTCAAACATTAGAGAATGTTTGATGGCGTGTTACATCTGACCACAATTAAAAAATTAACAAATAACAGATGAAAAAAAATCTCTTAATCTTATTAGCATCCTTTTTTCTGATTTTCAGTGCAAAAGCCGATGAAGGTATGTGGATGCTACCTCTTGTAGAAAAACTGAACATTCAAAAAATGCAAGGTCTTGGCCTGGAAATGACAGCCGAGCAAATTTACAGCAGCGACAATACCAGTTTGAAAGATGCTGTGGTTATTTTTGGTGGTGGTTGCACCGGCGTAATGGTTTCACCAACCGGACTACTTTTCACCAATCACCATTGCGGTTACAGTGCCATCCAGCAATTAAGTGCCGTGGAGCATAATTATCTGAAAGACGGATTTACCGCCAAAGAAATCAAAGATGAATTGGCTTGCAACGGCCTTGCTGTCACTTTTCTGGTAAAAGTAGAAGACGTTACGGCTCGCGTGCTTGAAAAAGCAGGAAAATTGACCGGAAAAGAGCGTCGTGATGCTTTGCAGGAAATTATCCAAACCATCAGCAAAGAAGCCAAAGGTGATACACATTACACAGCCCAAGTTCGTCCTTTTTACAACGGAAACGAATACTATCTATTTGTTTACGAACGCTTTAATGATGTTCGCTTGGCTTACACACCACCTTCTTCAATCGGAAAATTCGGTGGAGAAACTGACAACTGGATGTATCCACGCCATACGGGCGATTTCGCTGTTTTTCGCGTGTATGCCGATAAAAACGGTAAACCTGCCGAGTACTCAAAAGACAACGTTCCTTACACTCCAAAACATTTTGCACCGGTATCCAATCAAGGATTTTCCGAAGGCGATTATGCGATGATTCTTGGAAATCCGGGATCTACAGACCGCTATGCAACTTCGTATGCGATCAGCAGTCGTGTGAATAACGGAAATAGTGCTCGTATTGAAATGCGCGGTGTGAAACAAGATGCGTGGAAAGAATTTATGCTTGCCGACGAAGCCATCAACATTGCTTATGCAAATAAATATGCCGGAAGTTCCAACTACTGGAAAAACAGCATTGGGATGAACAACGCTATCAAAAATCTTAATGTGGTTGCTGACAAAGAAAAATCCGAAGCTGATTTTATAGCTTGGGTTAATGCTGACGGACAACGTTTGCAGAAATACGGCAACGTACTTGCTGACTTGAAACGTGATTATTCAATTATTGACAAAAATCAGCATGCAATTGAATTTTTGCGTGAAGCACTAGCAGGTGGCGTAGAATTGCCTCGCATGGCAAACACCATCAATAGCCGACTTGACAGCAAACTTTCCGTGGAAAAAAACATTGAGAAAGTTAGCTCAATTTACAAAGATTATTATCCGGAAGTGGACAAACACGCTTTTGCTGCACTTTTGGAAGCTTACAGAAATGCTGTTACAGCTGATGCTTTGCCTGAAATCTACAAAACAATTGATAAAAACTTCAAAGGTAATTACAAAAATTTCACCGAAGATTTATTCAAAAAATCGTCATTTACTTCAAAAGAAAAATTGGCGGCTGCTTTGAAAAACAAAAAACTTAAACTGGAAAATGATCCGGCTATTCTTTTCTATAAAAGCGTAAATGCTAAAATGGATCAACTTCGCACGAAAGAATACAACGAAGCCATTTCAAAAATCGGTGAAAATAATAGTTTGTACGTGGCGGGATTGAAAGAATGGGCTGCCGACAAAAATCAGGCTCTTTATCCGGATGCAAACTTTACTATGCGATTGACTTACGGTCAAATCCTTGGGTATCAACCTGCTGATGGCGTAGAATATAAGTTCTATACAACAACAAAAGGAATTTTGGAAAAAGAAGATGCCGAAAATCCGGAATTTGTAGTTCCAGAAAAATTGAAAGAATTGATACAAAAAGGCGATTTCGGACGTTATATTGATAAAAATACCGGAAAACTACACGTGGCATTTATCAGCAACAACGACATCACGGGCGGAAACTCGGGAAGTCCCGTATTTAACGCGAAAGGCGAAGTTATCGGTTTGGCATTTGATGGCAACTGGGAAGCAATGAGCGGCGACATCATTTTTGAGCCAAACTTGCAGCGTTGTATCAATGTGGACATTCGCTACGTACTTTTTGTAATGGAAAAATTTGGCGGAGCCGACCGTTTGATTAAAGAATTAACAATTAACTAAATACATTTTTATTAAATGAAAACAACACCTTTTACTGACACTCACATTGCTTTGGGTGCAAAAATGCACGAATTTGCAGGCTACAATATGCCGATAGAATACAGCGGCATCAACGATGAACATATCACCGTTCGCAATGCGGTGGGCGTTTTTGACGTGTCGCACATGGGCGAAATCTGGGTTAAAGGCCCTAAAGCATTGGATTTATTGCAACGAGTTTGCTCTAATGACGCTTCAAAACTGACCGTTGGTCAAGCTCAATACACTTATTTTCCGAACGGAAACGGCGGAATTGTAGATGATATTATCGTTTATTATTTCGAGCCGGAAAAATATATGTTGGTTGTGAATGCTTCTAACATCGAAAAAGACTGGAATTGGTTGGTAAAAAACAACACATTCGGCGCAGAACTCGAAAATGCATCTGATAAAACGGCTCAATTGGCTGTACAAGGTCCAAAAGCTGTGGAATTATTACAAAAACTGACTTCCGTAAATTTGGCTGAAGTGCCTTATTACCATTTTACAGTTGGTGATTTCGCAGGCGTGGACAATGTGATATTATCCAACACAGGTTACACTGGTTCGGGCGGTTTTGAACTTTATTTCTATCCTGAAAACGGAATGCAAATTTGGAACGCCTTGTTTGAAATCGGAAAAGAATTTGGCATCAAACCAATCGGATTAGGCGCGAGAGATACTTTGCGTTTAGAAAAAGGTTTCTGCTTGTACGGCAATGATATTGATGATACGACTTCCCCACTTCAAGCCGGTTTGGGATGGATTACAAAATTTGTTGACGGCAAAGATTTTATTGACCGTGAGCGTTTGGAACAAGAAAAAGCCGAAGGTTTGAAACGCAAATTAGTTCGTTTCGAGTTGCAGGAACGCGGAATTCCTCGTCACGGCTACGAAATTGTAAATGCTGCGGATGAAGTAATTGGACAAGTAACTTCCGGTACAATGCTTCCGGAAAGCAAAATCGGAATGGGATTGGGCTATGTAAACGCTCCTTATTTCAAAAACGGTGAAACAATTTTTGTAAAAATCAGAAATAAAAATATCGAAGCAAAAATCGTAAAATAGATTTCCCCTCGAATTGATAAAGAAAAAAATAAGAGTGCAGGTTTGCACTCTTATTTTTTTTACTTTCTGATAATCAGGCTCTTATTTCACAGTTTTCAAAGCATCGCTTACAGCATTCAGAAGTGGTTCGGTAGAAATTTCTTTGCCTACCGCGTTTTTCATCCAAAGCTGCGGAATGATGCGACCTTGCGTGTACATTCGTTGCATTTCATCGGCCATATTTTTATTTTTCATAGCCTGCTCCACTTGGAATGAAATCAAATGACCGATAGGATAATAAGACAAATAAAGCGGATAATCAATCATGTGCGAATAAATTCCAAGAATTGGTTCATCTTTTCCGCCCAAAATTCCGGCGTAATATTCATTCCAGATTTTCTTGGCTTCACTGATAACTGCTTCTTTCAGTTGAGCCGGAGTTGCATTCGGATTGGCGTACATCCATTCCCACACAGCAATATCCACCAGCGCGACACCCATAATTTCGTAGCTCGACCAGAAATTATCCAAAGCCAAATACGCATCAGCATCAGGATTAGCGTTTTTCATTCCCAGCAATTCTAAATCACGCTTTTGGAACATAAAAGCAACCGCTTCGGTAAACGCGTTGTTTGGAACGCCATTCAGCATCCAATAATCCACATCATTCAGCGTGATGGTCTGCTCTACATTATGCCCGTATTCGTGAACGGCAATGTTGTAACCTTTGTAATCCATTCCATTTTCGCCAATTCGAGTACGCAATCGCGCTTTATCGCCTCGCATCACAGCACCCCAAGCGTGTCCTGCTCCGGTGGATGGATCTACCTGCACAAGTGATGCAATTTCTTTAGCTTTATCCGCTTTCCAACCCAATTTCACCAAAATATTAGCCAAATCATTCTCAAATGCCATCGGGTTGGGATATTTAGCTGCCGTAATTTTTGTCAAATCATCTTCTGCCATCGTTCCGCGAGCTTTGAATCCGTTGTACCAAATATCATAAGGACGAAGTTCACGACCCAATCTTGACTGGATAAGAGCAGCCACTTCTTTCACTTGCGGCGACGAAAGTAAAGTGCGGAATAGTTGCTGAACGTCCTTTTGCGGAATTTCCATTGTTTCATCAAAATTTCGTGACATTGCTGTTGGGTAATGCGTGGAATATACATCTAATGCACTGATTGCTTTATAGTTGCCAAGCAAAGTTGCATAACGCACATCCGCTTCCGGCGTAGCAGTTGCTTCTGTACCGTTTTGGAAAATTTGATTGGATTTTGGGTTCCAGGTATAATCGCCGCTATTAATTACCTGGCTCGGAATTGTCTGATCGATAATGCGTTGCATTACATTATAAATCATTTCTTGCTTCTCAAAACCATTTATTGTATCTGCGTAATTTGATTTCAGCTCATCCCGAAGCCCCCAGTGGGTAATCAGCTTCATATCAGCAGGAAACATCGTTTTTCCTTCATCATTCAGCAGATTTCCCATAAAAATATTATAATTTGAAATATAATTGTCGGCATCCGATAGCGTTTTGGACGAATGCTGACGAATTTCGGCAGGAATGCGAGAAGTAAACCGGTCGCCCATACGAGCATACGCCCACTCTTTTCTGCTCCAATTTTCACCTAATTGTGTTTTTTCTTCCAAAGAATAAAACGGGAAATTTAGCGCAGTAATAAAGGCGATTTTATTGTCGTACAAATCGCTATCAATATGTGCAGCAGCATCATATCCGGCAAAAATCAAATCAATCGGAGATGAATCGATTCCGGTCATTTGCACCGGTTCTTTCAGTTTCACATCTACTTGGTGCATTGCGCCGCTGATAGCTTCAAAGTTGCGTTCCAATCGGCTATACAGCTTATCAAGTTCTACAGTATCCGCAACGAAATAAGTTTTGCAAAACGCAGCAAATTCATCTGAAGTTCCATCGGTTTCTTGCCACAAAGCAGCTGCCTGCTGCACACCACGCTCAACGCGCAATTTGTGGTTTTCGCCCAAGCTGTCAAGCAAAGATTTCGTAATTGTTTCTACTGTTTTAACAGGAATAATGTCCTTTTTCATCGTCGTTTTTTCGGTTTTCTGACAGCTAAAAGCCATCGTAATGATACTCACAATGAGCATAAAATAAAATGTTTTTCTCATCAGAATTGATTTTAAATGTTTGGAAAACACAAAGGTAGAGAATTTTTTGGAATTACAGTTTTATATAATTTAGGATTTCTATCGATTTAAAAAGCTGCTATTGAATAAGTGTTAAACAATTTCAAATTTCTTGCTTGAAAATAAGATATTTGATACTTTTGAATAAAAAATTTGCCTTATGAGAAAATTTATTTTAAGCCTTTCTGCTTTAGTTTTGATTTCGGCAACCATTGCTGCCCAAAACAAATTAAATCTGAAAAAAATGGAAGATTGTGCCGGAATAAATGACAGCACTTTTATCCTAAAACTCCAAGCATTTTCCAAGGACAGTTTAGCGAAATTCGATTTCAACAAAAACTTCAAACTGGACAGCTTGAAGCTGAATAAAAAATACCTTGACGAAATTTTGAAGTACAAAGATTTGGGCTTCGATTTTTCAAAAGACACAGCTATGCTTCAACTTAAAAATCTGCCAAAATTTGATTACAAAAAAGAAGCGAAGAAATATCAGGAACTTGCTCAAAATTATCAATCGAAAAATTCTATCAAATACAATATGCCAATCTACATACCAAAAGAAAGCATTTTTATGCCCAACTTGAAAGTTGAGAGTAAAGATAAAATGCCGATTTTGAAACTCAGTGAAGAAAAACAAAAAAACGCTTCAAAGTGATTGAATTTCAATTATACAAAAAATCCATTTGAATGATTTCAAATGGATTTTTTTATTTTATTTTCTTCGATTTAAGAATTATGGTTTAATTGGAAATTCGAGTATTAAACCTGCATCATTCGGAATATTCGCCGCATCCGAAGTAATCATAAATTCAATTTTGACTTTATCACGTGCTTCTTTCGCAACGAATTTGAACGGATAATTCATCCAGGCTGTATTGTCATAAAATCGAATTCTTCCGTTTTGAAAATCCGATGACGGATCAAAGTATTTTGCAATTGTATCAACAACCAAAAGCTCAATTCCTGAATTCGCCGGAATGACATAATCAAATGTTTTCAATTTATTAGAAAATGAATCGGCGGTAACAAAAACAGTAACCGTATCATTTACATGCAGGGAATCAAAAGCGATATTGCCCTCCTGCGTAATTTTCATTGCTAAAACGCTGTCTGTATTAATATAAGCAGGATTTACTATTGCAATTCTTGGTGAATAATTCGATTCTCCACCCAATTTACACGCCGTAAAACCAAAACTAAGTATCAACGTGAAAATGATTAGAAATAATTTAGATCGCATAATATTTATATTTTAATTGTTTTCAAACTCTTGATTATCAACAAAATTTAAGCCAAAAAATCAGCTTATATTTACTAAAAAAGAGAACCTCAATCTGGATCCTCTTTGAAATGGTCGGGATGACTGGATTCGAACCAGCGACCTCGTCGTCCCGAACGACGCACGCTACCAACTGCGCTACATCCCGATTTGCGTAAATTTGTGAATGCAAAATTACGCTATTTTATCAATATTAGAAAAAGAATTCGATAAATTTTTAACTAAAAAATTTCGAGATAATATATTCACGACAATCTGTCATTTCATCGTTTATTAAGCTTCTGTAACACACGCACCAAAAGTATTTTTTGTATCTTTGCAAGATGAAACGAGAAATGACAAATATGATTAAAAATTATTTAAAAAGAAACGATTTTCTTGAATTATCGCCAAAAGCAGTGTTTTTTGATATGGATGGCGTCCTTTTTGATTCAATGCCGAGCCATACCATTGCCTGGGTCAAAGCGATGAACGAATCAGGCTTGCCATTTACGCAGGAAGAGGCCTATTTATTTGAAGGTCAGCCGGGTGCAGACACAGTAAATCATGTATACAGAAAAGTTCACGGCAACGAATCCAACGAAGAAGAACGTGTAGCAATTTACAACCTTAAAGGCAAGTATTTCAATGAATTAGGCGAACCGAAACGAATGCCTTTTGCGCTGGAAATTACTAAAAAATTGAAAGAAAAAGGTTATTTGCTGTATGTAGTTACAGGTTCTGCACATCCTACTTTGATTGATAATATTCAGCATTATTTTCCGGATATTTTCCCGGCCGAAAACATTATTTCTGCCTTTGATGTACCCAAAGGCAAACCCAATCCCGATCCTTATTTGAAAGCCCTTGAAAAATCAAAAGTGAACGCTTGGGAAGCCATCGTGATAGAAAATGCACCGCTTGGCGTTCAGGCTTCATCGGCTGCACAGATTTTCACAATCGGCGTGAATACCGGGCCACTGGATAGAAATGTACTGGCTGACAATGGTGCTGATATGGTTCTTGACAGCATGGAAGAATTATTTGAGAAATGGGATAATTTTGATTTTTAACAATTTATAGCATACGAATGAAAAGATTTTTAAGCCTTCAATTTTTACTAATTATCATTTTCACACTTTCGGCAAACGAGGCAGATTCTCTCAAAAAATACGCTCCTCAAGTGGAAGGTACCATTCGCGGAAAGTACGAGTACAACACCAATCTGGATGCACATCGATTTCAGGTGCGCAGCGCCCGATTTAGTGTGAATGGAAATCTCAGCAAAATCACTTCTTACAAAGCTGAAATCGACCTTTCGGACGAAGGCGTCACTAAAATGCTTGATGCTTATGTGCGATTAAAACCAATGGATTGGTTTTATTTCACCATTGGTCAGCAAAAAATTCCATTTGGAACTGACAATCTGCGCTCGCCGCACATGCTATATTTTGCTAATCGTTCTTTTGTGGGAAAACAGCTTGTAAGCGGGCTTCGCGATGTGGGTGCTACCGCGCTTTTCCGCAATAAAAATGTGGTTCCGTTTGATTTTCAAATGGGAATTTACAACGGCGATGGACTTTACAATCAGCAAGACTGGCAAACTACCATGAACTACGCTTTTCGTCTGGAAATTTTTCCGTTGGAAAATATGGAAATCAGTTTAAACTACAATTCCATCAAACCGGAAGAACTGAGAATGAACTACTTAGACGTTGGAAGCTACATTGATATTAACAATTTGCATTTGGAAGGCGAATATATTTATAAAATGTACGCGGGAGACGTTTTTCCTGCAACACACTCCTACTCTATGTTTGCAGCTTATAATATTTGGCTGAACAAGAAAAATCTGAAGAAAATCACGCCGCTCGTTCGATTTGATTCGATGACGGATAATAATAAAGGAAAATTGAATGCTCTGAACATGTATGCCGTGGATGATATTGCGCGTAAGCGCTTCACCACGGGACTTACCTTCAGTTTGAACAAACCATTTATCAACGATATTCGCTTAAATTATGAAAAATATTTTTATGCCGATAACGTTACAAACAAGGATGATAAATTGGTTTTAGAATTTGTAGTTCGTTTTTAATTAGAAAAATAAGTATGCAAATCATAAAATATCCCAGTCCGGATCAATGGTCAGAAATTCTTCAAAGACCTACTATCGATTTTTCCGTTTTGTACGATCAAGTAAGTGCCGTAATTGACGAAGTTCGTAAAAATGGTGATGATGCTTTACGCAGTTTCACGCAGAAATTTGACGGTGTTTCTATTGATAATCTGGAAGTTACTAAGGAGGAAATTGAAGACGCTGACAAACTGGTGCCTGTTGAACTCAAACAGGCCATTGAAATGGCACGCCGTAATATCTGGAAATTTCACTCTGAACAACAACGAGAATATCCTGAAATTCAGACTTCACCAGGAGTTTACTGCTGGCAAAAAGCTGTTCCAATTGAGAAAATCGGATTGTACGTTCCGGGTGGAAGTGCGCCGCTTTTTTCTACGGTTTTGATGCTTGGAATTCCGGCTCAAATAGCTGAATGCAGGGAAATTGTACTTTGTACACCGCCGGACAAAGATGGAAAAATTCATCCGGCTACGCTTTATGCCGCAAAAATTGCTGGAATTCACCGAATTTTCAAAGTTGGCGGAGCGCAAGCTATTGCCGCAATGGCTTATGGAACTACATCTGTTCCGAAAGTTTACAAGATTTTTGGACCGGGAAATCAATACGTTACCGCTGCCAAACAACTTGTTTCGCTGAACGCTGTAGCAATTGATATGCCGGCCGGACCTTCCGAAGTGGAAGTGTTGGCAGACGAATCGGCAAATCCGATTTTTGTTGCTTCAGATTTGCTTTCGCAAGCAGAACACGGCGCTGATAGCCAAGCGATTTTGGTTACAACTTCTGAAAGACTGATTGATGAAGTTTTGGAACAAATAGAAATTCAAATCGAAAAGCTTCCAAGAAAAGAAATTGCTCGCAAAGCATTGGAACACAGCAAAATAATTCTAACTTCAAACATCGACGAAGCCATCGCTATCACTAACGAATACGCGCCAGAGCATTTGATTATTTCCACACGAGGATATATGGTTGTTGCTGAGCATATTACCAATGCTGGTTCGGTTTTTCTGGGAAATATGAGCCCGGAAAGTGCCGGAGATTATGCCTCAGGAACCAACCACACACTGCCGACCAACGGCTTTGCAAAGGCTTACAGCGGCGTAAATCTATTCAGTTATTATAAAAAAATGACTTTTCAGCAATTAACACCTGATGGTTTGACAAACATCAGCAATGCTGTGATTTTGATGGCAGAAAGCGAAGGATTGCAAGCGCACGCTAATGCAGTGAAATTGAGAATTGAAAGGCCATAATCGTGATTTTAACATACTTAAATGAGTAAATATTTTAATCTGGCTAATTTGCTGCGCAAAAACATAGCCAATCTCGAACCCTATTCCAGCGCCCGCGACGAGTTCAAAGGCGAAGCTTCTGTATATCTCGATGCGAACGAAAGTCCTTACAATGCACCTTACAATCGCTATCCGGATCCGCTTCAACTGAAATTGAAGGAAGAAATCAGCAAAATAAAAGCTGTAGAAGTCGAAAATATATTTCTGGGAAATGGAAGTGACGAAGCTATCGATTTGGTTTACCGAGCTTTTTGTGAGCCGAGAAAAGACAATGTTGTTGCTATTGAGCCAACTTACGGCATGTATAAAGTCTGCGCCAACATCAACGACGTGGAATATCGCAAGGTTTTACTGAATGATGAATTTCAGTTTTCAGCTGAAGATTTACTCGCCGCTACAGACCAAAACACAAAGGTAATCTGGCTTTGTTCGCCCAATAATCCGACCGGAAATCTTCTTAATGAAGTGGAAATAGCAAAATTATTGGCTCTATTTCAAGGAATTATCGTGTTGGATGAAGCTTACATTGACTTTGCAAGCCGTGAGAGCTACTCCAAAGTATTGGAAAATCACCCAAATCTCATTATTCTTCAAACTTTCTCGAAAGCTTGGGGAAGTGCTGCAATCCGCCTTGGGATGGCATTTGCATCCAAAGAAATCATCGCTGTTTTCAATAAAATTAAATATCCGTACAACGTCAATTTACTAACGCAAGAAAAAGCATTGGAAGCATTGGCCAATCAATATCAAGTAGAAAAATGGGTAAAAACTACGTTGGATGAACGGGAAAAATTGATTGAAAAACTCAGCCAACTGAAAATGGTGCGACACATTTATCCAACTGATGCGAATTTTGTACTAGTAAAAGTGGATGACGCCAATGCAACCTACAAAAATTTGGTGGAAAAAGGCATAATTGTACGCAATCGGAGTTCGGTTTCGTTGTGCCTTGGTTGTCTGCGGATTACAATTGGAACAAATCAAGAAAATGATACATTAATCGAGGAATTAAAAAAATTGGATTAATTCCAAAATAATAAAAACAACATTTTATCATGAAAAAAATTTCATTATTAAGTTTTCTACTTATTTTTTCATTTACACTTTCCTTTGCTGCGGAACTTGTAAAGCCCGAAAAAGTTTGGATTTACGGCCCTATCAACTTAATGAAGCCGCTCTTAATCGACAGTGTAAATCTTAAAGGCGATAAATTCAAAGCAGAAAATTTGCTTTCTACAGCCATTAATTTTCCGGAACATGCACGATTTACAACTTCGCTAACATCGGAAAACAACGACTTTTTCCGCCTTCAAAAACCGAGTACAGGTGCTGCCTTTTATTTGATTTCATTCTATGTAAACAGCAGCAGCTACGGCAAAGCAAAAGTGAAAGTTACCGCTCCGGATCGTTTTGAACTGTACGTGAACAATAAAAAAGAAGCGGATAAAAAATCGGTGGAAGATTCGCTGAAAAATGCCAAATCTGCGGAAGCAAACTTGATTGGTTTGGTTAATTCTTCACGCGTAGTGATTAAATACCTGGCAACTGCCGACAGCAAAATTTCTCCTGCTTTCAAAGTGGAAATCCACACCGATTCGACCAATAAAGCTGATTACAGTTTTGCCGAAAAAGCGTCAAAACGTATTACCATTCAGGATATTTTGATTGGAAAACGTGTGAATGGTATTTCAATTTCACCAAGCGGAAGATTTGCACTAATGCGCTTTGCTACAACGAATAACGAAGGGAAAACTCAGAATTCAATTGAAGTTTTTGACACCAAACTGAATATAACCGTTTTGGCTGAAAACGACAATCGCAACCAATTAAATTGGATGCCAAAATCAGATTTGCTTCGCTATTTTGAAGATACGGATATGGGCTGGAGTTTATTTACGCTGGATCCGCTGACAAATACGAAAAACCGAATTGTGCAAAACTTACCAAAAGAAGGTTATGTATTTTCACCAGATGAAAAAATGCTTTACTTTTCAAAAAGAGAAGCCATTAGCACGAAAAGTCCGAAAGGCTTAAACAGAATTCTCGCTCCGGATGACCGCCAATCCGGCTATAGAAATCGTTATTTTATTTATCAATACCAACTCGAAAGCGGACTTTCTCAACCGATTACTTTTGGAAAAAACACGGCTTCGATCCGTGACATCAGCACCGATGGTCGATATTTGCTGTTTTCAACTCAAAACGAAGATCTTAGTGAACGTCCATTCCGCTCCAATTCGCTTTACAGACTTGACTTGCAAAGCATGACAACCGATACGATTTGGAAAGATGAGCGATTTACAGGTGGAGTAAGTTTTTCGCCCGATGGAAAGCAACTAATTGTAACCGGTGGTGCAGAATCCTTTAATGGTATTGGACTGAATATCAAACCCGGACAAATAGCCAACAGCTATGATACTCAAGCGTTTATTTTGGATTTAGCCACTAAAAAAGTAGATCCAATTACGAAAAATTTCAATCCGAGCATTGGAGCGTACCGTTGGAGTAAAAACGATGGATTGATTTATTTTACGGCTGAAAATAAGGACAGACAACTTGTTTTTTCGTATAACCCCAAAAACAGACAATTCAAAAAATTGCCGTTGAAAGAAGAATTAATTCGCTCGTTCAGCTTGGCAAATACCGATGCTGTGGCAGCTTATGTTGGCTCCAGCACATCAAATTCAAGCCGAGCTTATGTTTTGGATTTGAAAAAGATGAACTCAAAATTACTTGCTGATCCGTATGCCGAGCGATTGGACAAACTGACACTTGGCGAAGTGAAGGACTGGGATTTTGTGAGCAAAGATGGCGATACCATTCAAGGTAGATATTATTTGCCGCCCGGATTTGATCCGGCGAAAAAATATCCGATGGTGGTTTATTTCTACGGAGGCACAAGTCCTACGCAAAGAACTTTCGAAACTACTTATCCGCTACATGTTTACGCTGCTAATGATTATGTGGTTTACACACTCAATCCAAGTGGCACAACCGGTTTTGGACAGGAATTTGCGGCGCGCCACGTGAATGCCTGGGGTGAACAAACTGCTGATGAAATCATCGAAGGAACTAAGAAATTCGCTGCGGAGCATTCCTTTGTAAAAAGTGATAAAATTGGCTGTATAGGAGCTTCTTACGGTGGTTTTATGACACAATATTTACTCACTCAGACTGATATATTTGCCGCCGGAGTTTCACACGCCGGAATTAGTTCCATTTCAAGTTATTGGGGCGAAGGTTATTGGGGATATTCCTACAGCGCAGGAGCGAGCGCCGGAAGTTATCCGTGGAATAACAAAAAACTTTATGTAGATCAAAGTCCACTTTTCAATGCCGATAAAGTGAAAACTCCGCTTCTGCTTCTTCACGGAACGGCTGACACCAACGTTCCTCCGGGAGAAAGTATTCAGATGTTTACTGCTCTGAAATTACTCGGACAACCGGTAGAATTGGTTTTGGTGGAAGGCGAAAATCATGCTATTTACGATTTTGAAAAACGCATCGGCTGGAATCATACCATTTATGCATTTTTTGACAAATGGCTGAAAGGCGATGACAGCTGGTGGAAAGAGCTTTATCCTGAAAAATAAAGCTCAGGATTTAATCCAAATCCCGAATAACCAGATTTAATTGGTGAATTACCGCAGAAAGTCTTACGAAATCAATCGTGTCGATTGTGTCAGATTTTCTGTGGTAATTTTTATTTCTGTAGTATGCTGTGTTTGTGACCATTACCGCCGGAAAACCAAATTTCCAATAATTTCGATGATCCGATAAATCGACTCCTTTCAATTTTTTCAAACCTTTCACCGACTTCGTGGAAATCAAATCTGCTTTCTTCATTTTTGAAGTCATTTCTTTTCCAAATTTTCCATCTTCTTTTCTGGAGACGACCAAAATATAATTTCCTTTTGTTCCTAAAGTCAATTTATGTAGTGGATAAGAGTAGGTTTGAGAATTCTTTTCATCCGAAAAATAACCAATTGATTCCAAGCAAATCATCCCTTTCACGGGAATTTTATGCTGATGTAAATATGAAGCGTGAACATGTGAACCCATATTTTCAGTTTTGAAAAATGGCGGTTCTTCCAGCGTATATGCTACAAAATCAATCCTGAAATCCGGATTTGCATTTTTCAAAAGCTGCGCCAATCGAATTAATCCAACAACCGCACTCGCATTATCATCCGCACCATCCTGATCACCGTACACATCGTAATGCGCACCAATTATTAATCGCTCCATTTTATCTGTGTTAAAGGACGCAATTACATTTTTATAGCTTTGATTATTTACTTCGTAAACTTGCTCCGATACGCTGTCAGTCAATTCCAAAAACTGCTTTTTGATAAATTCTGCCGTTTTATTTAGTACATCCGGATTTTTATAATTCCGATAGCCGAAATCAATTATCGTTTGCAAATTTGCTTTTAGCAGAGTTGTATCAGCCGCAAAATCAACTGTTTTTGTTTGTTTTTCTGCAATTATTACGTTAGAACTAAATATAAAAAGCAATATAATCCAAAAGTTAATTTTCGTTTTTTGAAACATATTTAGGAGTATTATTTTTTGAAATTAATAGACATCAGAAATAGAACAATCAAATTGAGATTTGGTTAATTATCGGTCTAATTTTTCATAAAAAAAGTCATTCCAAACAGAATGACTTTCATTATTTTTCAGTAAAAATTTATTTCTTTGAATTATCTTTTTTGCGTTTCAGCACTTCATCATCAAACCAATCATCCAGTTTTTTGAATGCAAAATTCACAATTATCACAGCCAGGGTACAAATTCCGGCTTCCAAAAACAGGCCTAAACCAGCCAAGCTGCCAACCGCAGCACTACACCAAATAGTTGCAGCAGTAGTCAATCCGTGTACATTTGGACCTCGATGCAAAATTACTCCACCACCCAAAAACCCAATTCCGGTCACAATCTGCCCAATAATCCGCGTTGGATCACTGCCGGTCGTACTATCAACGATTGATTGACTAATCAAAACATAAATACAAGCACCAATTGAAACCAGCATGTTGGTTTTGAGACCTGCACTTTTGTTGCTGAGTTCGCGCTCGAAACCGATAACTCCTCCGGCAGCCATTGCAACAGCCAATCTAAGAATAAATTCGGAAGTTTCCATAGAAGAATGTTTGATTCCTGCCAACTTCGGCAGCTTTGATGTTTCGCAACAAAGATAAGATTAATTTTTCTTTTTCTTTATCGCATTGGTGTAAGAATCAATCACATTGAAGACGCCGTGGCTCGGTCTGAAGATATTTCGGAACAAACTTCTGGCTTTCTCAAAATTAATTTTAGCAGCAACCCATTCGTCTGTTTCGTATTGAGCAATTGCTTGATGCAAATGAATATTCGCCATAACAATGTTGTTCTGACGGAATTGAGGTTTCAGACTTTCCATAAACTGGATAAAATCTTTTTCCTTTTCATTTTCACTGTAAGCCTTGAAAATATCCTGAAAAATAGCCGGATTGGAAGGATCTAAAAAGAATAATTGCTCCGTATGTTTTTTGTAAACAATATCATCCTGGCTCATTTCTAAAGCCATTAAAGGCAAAAGCGTGCTATAATCGTTGGGTAAAATCTTATCCGCAATTCGATAATATTCCATCGCTTTTTTGACATCCTTCAGTTCCTCGTAAGTCAATGCAATCAGTCGCGCAGATTCGGCTTTAAATTCCGGGATTGCTTGCATATTATAAGCTTTCAACGCATGTATAAGGCATTTAGCATGATTTTCTGTGTTTGAATAAGCATAAGCCAAATTGTAATGGCTCAAAGCGTAATTCGGATTTAGCTCAACCGATTTCTGCAGAAATGGTATGGATTTTTCAAACTCTTCGTCCAGCAAATACGTGTAGCCAATTCCAAAAAGCGACCAATAATCAAACTCCTTATTTTCATAGGCAGATAAATAATTGCTGCGAATTCTTTCGACAACTACCGAATCCGGCAAAAGCCAATTATCCGGATATTGTAAATGTACTTCGTAATAAAAATTTCCTAGTGCCTTGCGTAATTTATAATTCTGTGGGTACTGACGAATAAGTTTGTTCAAAATCGAATCCGGCTTATAATCAAACATTCTGACCGTTGTATTATTTTCGCGAAGCATGTGCAAATCCTGATTTGGAGCAAGATCTTTCAGACCGAATTTTTGGAACAAATTATTTTTTATGTAAAAATTCAGAAGCAGATTTGTCTTGGAAATAGAAATATCCGGATCCTGATTATTCGGATCGCTTCCATTCAGATATTCAAAAGCACTGGCGTATTTTTGGTCGGCAATCATTGCGTTAGCTTTCTCAACAGCAGTATTTTGCGCATTGACAAATGTAAAAACTGCTAGCAAAACGAATGAGAGAATATATTTGATGCTGGTCATTTTTTTAATTCAATTAGATGGTTAACATTCCCTTAAAATCATCATCACATTTCAAATAATGCAAAAGTCATACCCAATAAAAACTCACAGAAAATCAAAACTTTGCATTAAAATAATCTTTTTCTTTTTTCAATTTTATCATTTTCTATCTATAATCAACCAGAAATTCATATCCTTTCAGTTGATTTTAACTTTTGATAGAATGCAAAATTACAAATTACAATACAGACTTTAAAGTTAATGTATTGAAACAAACTGCTTAAATCAATAAAGAGTTTTAATAAACAGAAAGCGGGAATAACGATTTATCATTATTCCCGCTTACAATTATTTCAAAATTTATTTGCTTGGTTTCGGTGGTTTAGTCTCACCCGACGCACCTTGAGGTTTGGCGATATTTTCGCGCATGGAAGTATCAGCTTCGATGTTTTTCATGCGATAATAATCCATTATACCCAAGTTTCCTTCACGGAAAGCTTCTGCCATAGCTTTTGGCACTTCTGCTTCAGCTTCAATTACTTTAGCACGCATTTCCTGTGATTTTGCTTTCATTTCCTGCTCCGAAGCTATAGCCATTGCACGGCGTTCTTCGGCTTTTGCTTGCGCAATGTTTTTGTCCGCTTCCGCCTGATCCATTTGCAGTTGAGCACCGATGTTTTTACCTATATCAATATCCGCGATGTCGATGGATAGAATTTCAAATGCTGTTCCTGCGTCCAATCCTTTTTTCAAAACCAATTTGGAAATCGAATCCGGATTTTCAAGAACACTTTTGTGGGATTCTGACGAACCGATTGACGAAACAATCCCCTCGCCTACACGTGCCAAAATCGTTTCTTCTCCGGCTCCTCCCACCAATTGTTTGATGTTGGCGCGAACGGTTACACGCGCTTTTGCTATGAGCTGAATACCATCTTTTGCTACGGCAGCTACAGGCGGCGTATCGATAACTTTAGGATTTACAGACATTTGTACTGCTTCAAACACATCACGTCCGGCAAGGTCGATAGCAGTTGCCATTTTGAAATTCAAATCGATATTTGCTTTCGAAGCAGAAACTAAAGCGTGCGTAACTCGCTCAATATGACCACCTGCCAAATAGTGAGCTTCCAATCCGTCGCGAGTAACTTCGTGACCAAGATCGGCTTTGTGTGCCTCTATCATACACTGAACAATGGTGCGTGGTGGAACTTTACGAATGCGCATCAAGAATAACTGCAACAATGAAATACTTACTCCTGAAACTTTGGCAGAAATCCAAAGCAAAAACGGAACATAGTAGAAAAACATGAGTATAAGTACCCCAACTACTATTAAAAGAACTGTTTGAATCATATTAATTAAAATTAAATTTATATTTACTTCTCTAAAGAACCAAGACTAAAAGACCGCTTCGCTAACAGATAACAGACTTCTTAAATTTGAAATTTCTTTGTGATACTAACTTCAGTCTTCTAGCGGTTCTGTAACGCTAATTTATAAATCAGATTTTTTCTACTAAAACATTCGTTTTATAGACTTCCAAAACCACGATATCTACATTCTGGTCGATAAACTCATCGCTGGTTTTTGCTTCCATCACTTCGCCGTTAATTCTTACTTTTCCCATCGGTGCCAATCGGGAAATCGTTACGCCTGTGTCGCCAATTTTGATAACATTTTCATCAATTTTATCCACCGTTCCTGTCACATTTGTTTTCAGCGACATTCGTTCCAATGCTTTTGATTTAAGAAAAGCCCAAACTGCAACTCCTGTCAACACAAAACTTCCGGCAAGCGTCAAATTTCCGGCTAAATTTCCTAAATTACTATACGCAAACCAAACAGCTACTGCCATCAAAAGGATGCCTGTAATTCCGGAAATGGAAAATCCGGGAATGAGAAAAAACTCCAATAAAAGGAAGATAATCGCCAAAACAATCAGCGAAATAACGATAAGAATATCCATAAAGTGTTATTTTGGGCTTAAAGTTAATATTTATTTGTCAGAAAACAAGTGCTATGGAATAGATTTTATTTCTTCATTCCGCATTTTTACGGTCAGTTTATCGATTTGCGGTTTGATTTCCCTCAATCTAGCTTCGAGCGTGAATATTTTAGAACCAATATTTCTACGGTTTTCCTCATTTCGTGCATTAGCGAATGATTCACGCAAAGTTTCTAATTCGATTGTAGAAGCTTTAAGTTCTTCGTTTAATTTTTCAATCTGATAGAAATGATTTCGAGCTTCGTTGCTTTTGAAATCCGATGCATCGGAATAAGAAATTTTATCGTTTATGAAAATCTTATTTACACTGCTTGTATTTTTGCTTTCCGTTTTTTGCAATGATAATTTCACTGCATCATCCAAAATTGTAAATTCTTTGATTTGTGCTTTATTAATTATCGAATCCTGATTTTCCGAACGAATAATTCGCTTTTCGGCATTTGGAATAAACTGATAAATAGCCACTTTTCCTTCCGGCAAATACCTGTCAGACGCAAACCAGCCCACTTTATTCAGTTCATCAATCACCATCATATAGTCGTTAAATGGCGAATTAAAAGGCATCCCGATATTTTCCGGTTTCAAAAAACGATTGTCCGACGTATTCAAACGTGTAATAAAAATATCGTAACCGCCCATGGATTCTTCGCCGTCAGATGCAAAATAAAGCGTCACACCATCGAGCATCAAAAATGGAAAATTTTCATTTGCTTCTGAATTCAAATCAGCCAATGGTTCTGCTTCAGTCCAATTTTCCAGCAATTTATATTTCGTAAATAAATCGATATTTCCATTTTCCATGTCTGCAAAATACTGCCTGTCACCTCGTTGCGTAGTGAAAACTGAAAGAGCAATATTCTTCAAACCATCAAACTCATTATTTTGTGACAATGTACCCAATTCACGCGTAAATTTCATTTTTTTGATAAAATCTGTTTTATCTACCACCGTACTATCGATAATCGCAACATCTTCTACTCGATTAAGAAAACGAGCACCCAGCTCGGCCTGTTTTTGTTTTTTCTCAACTTTATAAAGCAAACTATCGCTCGCATCCGGCTTAAAAATATAGTCGGCATACGCATCAGCCGCATCTTGAAACAAATATTTTTCAAAATAAATTTCTCCCAAATAAAAATTACTTATTGGATATTTAGCAGCCGATTTTTCGAAATGCTCAATGGCTGTTTCATTTTCATTCAGCATGTAAGCGCTGTAAGCCAATCGATAATTGTAAAGCGCAGCATCTTTGGACCTGGTTCTCAGCAAGTTTCTATACGCTTCGCTTGCAAGTTGGTATTCGCCACTTTCAAAATACAAATTTGCATCTGCAGCAGTCTGAGCGAAGCTCACACCACTCCAAAATAGTAAAAATGCCAAAACACCTAATTTAATTCGTCTCATCAATCTTCTATTTTTATAATTTAAAATGTTGATTTTTCTTCCGCTTCTTTCAGCAGTTTATCCGCTTCAATTTTTGCTTTTGTATTCAAGTTTTCCGCTTGAATTTGAGCTTGTTTCACCAATTCATCCGCACCTTTTCGAGCCAACGTTTTAGCAATCGGGTTCGAAGCTTTTGCCACCAAACTATCGCCTCGCACTTGCGCTTCGTGAATTAATCTATCGCCCTGTTTTTTAGCTTGTTCCAACAGTAAATCAGCGCGTTTTTGAGCTTCAAGCAATGCTTTATCACGCTCAGCACGGCCTTTATCCAAAGCCACATTTTTCACGGAATCCACCTTTTTCAAGGCGACTTCCTTTTGCTCTTCCACCAAAGTATTCAAGGTATTTTTTAGATCAAGCTCTATTTTCGGTTTCTTGAAAGTTCCGCCAATTTTGAAACCAACGTTTTGGAATTTTCCCAAATTCAAATTATCAGGCAACTTCACATTTCCGGCGTACGCAATGCTCTGATCTAGTCCGGTAGTTCCGCCGATATTCATCGCATAACCTTTAAACTTCAAGTTAAACGGCTTGGTTTGCAGTTTTCCGTCTTTAATATCAAACGCCAAAGCAATATCTTTCAGGCTGAAATTGCTCAGTTTATCAATTTTCAACGTCTTAGAAAGTTCCTGAATTGCGGTTACATCTTCTTTCAGCGTGACCATTTCGGCATTGAAATTTCCATTACTGATTATCGACGCTAAAATCGGCATCATATTGCCCGAAAGAAGCGTATTTAGCGAAAGTTTCGTATTAAATCGTCCGGCTAATTTTTCAAAAATCGGCACGAATTTTTGCATCGAAGGAACTTGTCCAAAAATATCGGCAAAAGAAATTTGTTTCAAATCAATATCAAAATCCAGTGCAGGTTGCTGCGGATTTACAGAACTGTATTTTCCTGTCAACGCCATCAATCCACCGAAAGCATTTACATTCAATTTCTGGATATTCAGTTCACCATCAGCTACTTTCAGCAGAGCATCGGCGTTTTTGAAATTCATTTTATTATACACCAGTTCTTTGAAATTTCCTCCCAAATTCAAGTTCAGATTTTTCGGAATTTTAATTACTTGCATCGAACTGGTATCATTTTCGGTTTTTTCTGCATCACCACCCATAAAGTCAGTTACGTTCAGGTAGTTAGAACTCACTTTAAAATCGCCTTTCAGTGTCATATCACGCAGTGCGTAAGCCAAATAATTCTCAACTTTCCCGTTGGCACTCAGGTCGTTTCTTCCAATTTTCAGATTTAAGTCGGTCAAGTCTAAATAGCGGTCGTTGAAAAGCAAATTAGCATTACTGATATTCACATCTTGCCCTAAATCAGCCATTTTCACAAGCATATCTTTCACGTTCATTTTACCGCCAAACTTGAAACTTTCGTACTGATTTTTCTCAATCCACGACATTTTTCCGGCAGCATTCACGTCCATATCCAGCACGCCATTAAGTTCGGTTCCTTTTTCGAGCGGATACACATCTTTTACAATGCCAAGATTGAGTTTCCCAAGTGCTTTTAGTTTAAAATCCGGGTCAGAAATAGGCGTAACGACATTTAATTGAGCCGTAAACGGATTTCCACCCAAATTGAAATTCAGCTTGGAAACATCCACTTTTGTCCTGTCCAGCGAACCGCCCGGACTGCTTATATGACTGGTTATTTGTATGTTATCAACCGATTTTGGCAAGCTTGGATATTGGAATTTTCCATTTTCCACGCCCAAATCAAGTTCGAATGCCGGATAATCCTCTCCAAGCATTTTTCCTTTGGCAAATCCATTCAAACTTACTTTTCCATCCGCTTTCACGTCAGCAAAAGATTTGGTGTAAATGGCAGGAATTAATGAAAGCAGCGATTTGAAATCCACGCGTTCCGTATTCAGTTTCAGGTCCATATCCATTCCTTCGTCCAGCATTTGCACCCAGCCATTGAGCGACAAAGGAATTGCATTGATTTTCATGCTGTTATTTGCCAATTCATAACGACTTTCTTTCAGTTTCGCATTAATATCTGCCGCAAAATCAAGCACCATATCGTTTACAAATCGTACGCCGCCACTCCAGAAATTCAGCGTATCAACAGTCAATTTTGTATTCAAAAGCGTTTGGTCAGCTGTCAAATCGCCCTTCAAATCTAGATTGAGATTTTTTACATTAGCCGCAACATTTCCCGAATCACTTAAGTAAATAATGTCCGCTTTTGCAATTTTCACATCTTGCAACTTGAAATTAAATTTTGATTCCGTTGTATCAACTTTTGTGGTATCTGTTGGAAAAATATTCCAGTTGGCACGTCCATCTTTCAGCACGTGCGCCAAAACTTTTGTGTCGTTGATATGCACTTTTTTTACTTCATAACCTGTGTCAGCAAACAGACTTTTCAAGTTTACCACAAGATTTATATCCTTGCTAATCAGCAAAGTGTCACCTGCAAAATCGTCTTTTCCGGCAATATAAATATCTTTCAGACTAATTGAGGCATCCGGAAAATTTCGGATAAAACTAAGTTTCAGCGTATTAAAATCGACTTCTGCGGTCAGTTGTTTATTCAATTCCTGCTTGGCTATTTCCATTATTTTTCCTCGAAAAGCAAAAGGCAAAGTAATCAGCAACACAATCAAAAGTGCTACTACTGATAAAATAATGGTCCAGATTTTTTTAGATTTCCGTTTCATATACTGATTGGTAATTTTAGGTTTTACAAAAATAGTAAAATTTAAGCATTTTAGGCTTATGTATATTTACAAAAATCGTGCATTAAAAATGAATTGTAATTTAATATTTTTTGTAATTTTGGAAAAATATTAACATCTAATTCCATACACAAAACTTTATGAGCAGAAAAACCATCGGTATTCATGAAAAACTACCTCTGTTTCAAACACTTCCGCTGAGCTTCCAGCATTTGGCAGCCATGTTTGGAGCCACTATTTTAGTTCCAATTTTAGTTGGAGTAAATCCCGCCATCGTTTTGCTGATGAACGGAATCGGCACATTAATTTACAGCTGGGTTACCAAAGGCGGCATTCCGGCCTACCTTGGTTCCAGTTTTGCGTTTATCGCTCCAATTATCTTTATAAGCACCAGTTACGGTGGTTTCAATGCTGCTCAATCCGGATTTATTTTCTTCGGATTGTTCTTTATTTTGGTGTCATTTGTTGTAAAAAAATGGGGAATTCGCTGGATTGATATTGTGCTTCCACCAGCTGTAATGGGTGCCGTAGTTGCAATTATTGGGCTGGAATTGGCTCCTGTAGCAGTTCAGCAAGCCGGTTTATCTCCTTGGCCGACTCCGGTGGGAGGAATTGTAAAGCCATTTATTATGGATAAAAACACAGTTCTCGTTTCCATGTTTACTCTGGCTGTTGGAATTTTTGGCTCCATTCTTTTCAAAGGTTTTTTGCAAGTAATTCCAATTCTTATTGCCGTAATTGCAGGTTATATTTTAGCGCTCAGTATGGGAATGGTGGATACAGAAGCTATCAGCAATGCTGCTTGGTTCGCGCTTCCGCAGTTTCATGTACCGGAATTTAACCTGAATGCAGTTGTAATCATTCTTCCTGCTTGTTTGGTTGTTTTAGCAGAACATATTAGCCATTTAATCGTTACTAGTAAAGTGACCGACGAAGATTTGATGGCGGAACCGGGACTGCATCGCTCCTTGCTTGGCGACGGGATTTCAAATCTGATTTCAGGTTTTGTAGGTTCTCCGCCAAATACAACTTACGGTGAAAACATTGGCGTCATGGCTATTACGCGCGTTTATGCCGTTTGGGTAATCCGTGGAGCTGCTATTTTGGCTATTTTGTTTTCGCTAATCGGTAAAGTTTCGGCAGCTATCATGTCCATTCCAACTCCCGTGATGGGCGGAATTACGATATTACTTTACGGTGTAATAGCTGTACAAGGTTTGCGAATTTTGATTGAGCAAAAAGTTGATTTCAGCAAAAATAGTAATATGGTGCTTGGAGCAGTAACTTTTGTAGTTGGAATTAGCGGTGCAAGTATCAAACTTGGAACCGTAGAACTCAAAGGAATGGCTTTTGCAGCTGTAGTTGGCGTAATTCTTTCGCTCATTTTTTGGGGATTGAAGAAGCTCAAATGGATGGACGAAAGCGTTTAGCAGAATTTAGAAGTTAGAAGAAAAATTAATTTTGGAAAATCATCACGAACATACTCACTCACACAGCCATCTCCACCATCATCACGGAGATGTGAAAAACATTAAGATTGCGTTTTTTCTCAATCTTGGCTTTTCTATAATCGAAATTATTGGCGGAATCTTAACCAATAGTGTTGCAATTCTTTCGGATGCAGTGCATGACTTGGGCGACAGCCTTTCGCTCGGCATGGCGTGGTATTTTCAGAAATTTTCCAGAAAACAGCGGGATAAAACTTATACTTACGGTTATAAACGGTTTTCCCTTGTGGGTGCGCTGGTCAATTCCATCGTGCTGAGTGTGGGAAGTGTGCTGATTTTGAGCGAGGCCATTCCACGAATTTTTAATCCGCAACCGGCTGATGCACAGGGAATGTTTTTATTGGCAATTTTGGGTATTGTTATTAACGGTTTTGCGGCATTAAGACTACGGAAAGGCAATACGCTGAATGAAAAGGTAGTTTCTTTGCATCTCCTGGAGGATGTGCTTGGATGGTCTGCAGTGCTAATTGGCGCACTGATAATGAAATATACACATTGGTTTATTATCGACCCCATTCTTTCTATTCTGATTTCAGTTTTCATTCTTTCAAATATATTCAAAAACATGAAAGAATTGTTTCGGATTATCCTGCAAGGGACACCAACTGAAATAAAAACAGAGGAAATTGAAAAATATATCCGAAATATTGAAGGAATTGACAGTATTCACGATTTGCACCTGTGGACTATTGATGGAAATTACAATATAATGACAATCCATGTAGTGCTCAAGTCTGAACAAAGCATGGAAAACTTATCTATTCTCAAAAACAAAATCCGTTCAATTTTGCATGAGAAGGGCATTGAGCACATTACAATAGAATTTGAAACCGTAAATGAGGATTGTATAATGGAAAACTGTTGTGAGTAATTCTTTTGGCAACTTTCAAAAAAAACTCTGCGACCAATTCAATTGTCGCAGAGTTTTTTGTTTTACTAATTTTGTAAATCCAATCTTAATTTCAAAACTCAAATCGATCCCGATGTGCCCAAAGCCCCAAAGCCGGATTGGAAATGTAGAAGATTTCTTCTCCGTTTGGCAATATATTAAAGCCCTCTTTGAGCGAGTTGAAATGATATTTTTCCATCACTTCATCAATATCTGCCCATTGGAAACCGACGCTTTCAATTTCTTGACGAGAGAGATTTTCTGCTCCTTTTCCAGGACAGTAAGTTATGGAAAATCTTCCTTCGGATGAGCCGTGGATAAGGTGAGCGGCTGCTCCGAGATTATCTTGAAGTTCTTTGTTTTCGTTAGTTGCTTTCAGCGT
>CAZCIU010000012.1:0-6598 GCA_964498765.1 uncultured Paludibacter sp.
TAATGGAAAATATATTAAACATATTCGTAAAGTCAATTTTTGTTGACAATATGATATTTGCTTACTTTTTGGGAATGTGTTCTTATCTGGCAGTTTCCAAAAATGTTAAGACGTCCATGGGATTGGGTATCGCTGTAATTTTTGTGCTTGGTATCACACTGCCACTTAACTACTTGCTTGAAAACTATGTATTGAAAGAAGGAGCTTTGGCTTGGCTAAGTCCCGGTTTGGCCGGCTTAGATTTGAGCTACTTATCTTTTATACTTTTCATTGCTGTAATTGCAGCTATGACACAATTGGTAGAAATGGTGGTTGAAAAATTCAGCCCATCGCTATACGCCTCACTGGGAATTTTCTTGCCACTTATTGCAGTAAACTGTGCTATCATGGGAGGTTCGCTCTTTATGCAGCAACGTGCATTTGTCAATATCGGTGAAGCTACTTCGTACGCATTAGGTTCCGGTGTGGGTTGGCTGCTTGCCATTGTAGGCTTGGCTGCCATTCGCGAGAAAATGGAATATTCCAACGTACCAAAACCATTGCGTGGATTAGGTATCGCGTTTATCATCGTAGCACTTATGGGAATTGCATTCCTTGCATTCTCCGGCTTGAAAATATAATTAGTTAGTATATTTAGGTATATCAATTATCAATCAACATAAGCAAACATTAAAATTATACATATCAAAATGTTATTAGCTATAGATCTTACAGCAATTTTATCGAGTTTAGCAGTTTTTTTAATTGTTATTCTGCTATTGGTAATTTTACTTATTGCTGCGAAAAAATACCTGGTTCAGTCCGGTGAAGTGAAAATTACTATCAACGATGATAAAGTAATTACTACAGAAGCGGGTGGAAATTTGCTTAACACACTTGCAGTTAACAACGTGTTTTTGCCATCTGCTTGTGGTGGAGGTGCTACTTGTGCCGAATGTCGTTGTCAGGTTGATGCCGGAGGTGGCGAAATCCTTCCAACCGAAACGGTACATTTTTCACGTAAAGAAATTAAAGACAACTGGCGTTTGGGATGTCAGGTGAAGGTAAAAGGCGATTTGAATATCCGCATAGACCCTTCAGTACTTGACATTAAAAAATGGGAATGCGAAGTGGTTTCTAATCACAATGTGGCTACATTTATCAAGGAATTTGTAGTAAAACTTCCAGCCGGAGAACATTTGAACTTTGTTTCAGGAAGTTATATTCAGATTGACATTCCAAAATACAACTTGAAATACAGTGAATTCGACGTGGAAGAACGCTTCCGTGCCGAATGGGACAAATTCAAAATGTGGGATTTAACCGCGTCTAACGAGGAAGAAACGATGCGTGCATACTCTATGGCCAATCACCCAGCCGAAGGCGACATCGTGATGCTAAACGTGCGTATCGCTACTCCACCTTGGGACAAAGCTGCCAACGATTGGGCTAAAGTTCCTGCGGGTATTGCTTCATCTTATATTTTCAATTTGAAACCGGGCGATAAAGTAATGGTTTCAGGTCCGTTTGGAGAATTCCACCCTGTATTGGATACGAAAAACGAGATGATTTACATTGGTGGTGGTGCAGGTATGGCTCCGCTTCGTTCACATTTGCTGCATTTACTGGAAACTCTGAAAATCACAGACCGTAAAATTATGTACTTCTACGGTGCTCGTGCGCTTAATGAAGTATTCTATATGGAAGACTTCTTGAAACTGGAGAAAGAATTCCCTAATTTCACATTCCACCTTGCACTTGACCGTCCGGATCCGGTAGCGGATGCTGCTGGAGTGAAATATACTGCCGGATTTGTTCACCAAGTACTTCATGACACTTATCTGAGCAAACACGATGCTCCTGAAGACATCGAATACTACATGTGTGGTCCAGGCCCAATGGCGAAAGCTGTGGAAGGTATGCTTTGGGATTTGGGTGTTCCAAAAGAAAACTTAATGTTTGACGACTTCGGTTAGTCCGAAACAAATGAAAATAAAGAAAGGCTCTTTTCTCACGAAAAGAGCCTTTTTCAATAAACTAAAACAAACTTATAAAACAAAAACTTTGGGGTTAAATATTTTTTTGAAAAAGCAAATGGTTTTATATACCCGTTCTAAGCCTTCCTCTTTCGATACTTTTCCCTTTATCAAAAGGGAAGAATGTGAGTGAAGTTTTAAAAATCTCAACCAAAATAAATCGGTAAAAATCTATCAAATAATCATTAACTATTATTGATTAATAGATTTTAACTCCATTTTATTTCATAACACAAAATCACCCTACATATATATGATTGAAAAAGCAGGCAAAACGCTGCATTGCATTTGTTAAATAACATTAAAACCAGAAGGATTTAACTTTTGAAGAATGGTAATATGAAGTAAAAAGGCTCAGAACCGAGATTTTGATGCTTTATTTTGATGCTTTGAAATATATATCCGATACTTGAACATTAGTTTTTATTCAGGATAAAATAATGAAACCGAACGCGGCTCACACTTTTGTCCGGGATTAAACAATAAAACCGAACGCGGCTCACACTTTTGTCCGGGATAAAATAATGAAAAAGTGCAATTCTTGTTTTTTGTGAGTAGTTTAATCCTAATAGGTTTTGGAAACCTGTTAGGTTAAGTTACAAAAAACCTAACAAGCCTTGAAAACTTGTTAGGTTTAATAATTTTATTTCAGCTAATATAGTTACAGTTTTTTATATTCTACAAAAGCTTCAATAGCTTCGTAGGAAGCAAGACCAAGGTCGCTGTATAGTTTTGCTGTGGCTTGGTTACGCTCTTCGGCACGCTGCCAGAACAGGCGTTCATCGTTACCAAGGAATGGAGCGCTTTCCATTTGTGACTGGTGTTTCAGGATTGAAATACGTTTACGACGAAGTTCTTCCGGAGAAATTGGAACAGCCATTTCAATATGATCAATCTCCCACTCTGCCCATGCTCCACGGTACATCCAGATACGACAATCTTCCATCCAGGTTTCGTATTTTAATTCATGAATAGCTGCAAGTGCAGCATTCAAACAAACCTTGTGTGTTCCGTGTGGATCTGCTAAGTCTCCGGCAACAAAAATTTGATGCGGTTTCACTTCTTGCAATAAATCCATGATTATTTTCACATCTTTTTCGGTCAAATCACCTTTTTTGATAGCACCGGTTTCGTAGAATGGCAAGTCAAGGAAATGCACTCTGCTCAATGGCACACCGTTGAAGTGACAGGCTGTACGCGCTTCTTCTCTTCTGATGCGTCCTTTCAAATACAGAATATCAGCAGTATCGCTTTGTCCGGCTTGTTTTTCTTTCGCCACAAAATGACGCATTTCTTCGTATTTTGCTTTAAGCGTGCTGTCAGTCGGATCAAAACGCTCCAAAGTATTCAGCATCAGCGACAAGTAGCGAACAGCTTCTTCATCTCCTACAGCGATATTTCCGGAAACCTGATACGCCACGTGTACTTCGTGCTGCTGCTCAACTAATCGCTGGAATGTTCCACCCATAGAAATTACGTCATCATCCGGGTGAGGACTGAAGATAATCACACGTTTCGGATATGGTTTTGCACGCTCAGGACGGTTGCTGTCATCCGCATTCGGTTTTCCTCCAGGCCAGCCTGTGATAGTGCGTTGCAGGTCGTTGAAAATCTTAATATTCACATTGTAAGCAGAACCAAACAAGGCCAGAAGTTCGTTCAGACCGTATTGGTTGTAATCTTTATTGGTCAGTTTCAGGATTGGTTTTCCGGTTTCCTGGCACAACCAAACGATTGCACGGCGGATTAATTTGTCTGTCCAATCGCACGAACCAACCAACCAAGGATGACTGATGCGAGTCAGATGTTGCGCAGCGTTCAAATCAAGTACAACGTGTGCATTTTTGTGAAGTTGCAGGAATGAAGCAGGAACCGCGTCGCTTGCTTTACTTTCTACAATTTCTTTTACCACGTTAGATTTTGCTTCGCCCCAAGCAACCAGAATTGCTTTTTTAGCCGCTAAAATAGTGGAAATCCCCATTGTGATTGCACTTACAGGAACATCAGCCGCTGAGATATAGAATTGTTGCAAATCAGTGCGTGACTGAGCATCCAGCAACATCAAACGAGTGATGGAACTGGTCTGCGAACCCGGTTCATTGTATGCCAAATTACCGACCTGACCGATGGAAGTTAGCACCAAATCCATTCCGCCCAATTCATCAATTTTCTCTTCGTAACGAAGGCAGAAATCGAAAACTTCTTCCTTATTGATATTCTCAAAAGTAAAGAAATTCTCAGCAGGCATATCCACTTTGCTAATCAAATTTTCACGCAATAAAAGCGCGTTTGAATGCTGATTTTCATTTAGCGGATAGAAGTCGGAAACATTCAGAATGTACACATTACTAAATGAAAGTCCTTCTTCTTTGTGCATGCGTACCAGCTCATTGTAAATCTCAAGCGGAGAAGCTCCACCCGGCAAACCAAGCACACATGTGTCGTTTTCTTTTTGTTTGCTGCGGATCAATGCCGCAATTTCATTGGCTACACTTACTGCACCTTCAACTTCATTCTCGAAAATATCGGTGCGCAACTTTTCAAATCGTGCCTGGCGTATGGCATCAAGTGTGTCAGTCGGGCGATAGTACCGTTGTGGTATTCGCTCCAGTGTAATTTTTGAACTTAGATCTAAAATCATTTTGTTTTGTTATTATGGTTGAATATTTTATATCAAAATTTTGGCAATCAATTTTCTAATTTTCCCCTCGCCGATAATCGGTGCGTGTGCATCTTCGGGATAAACAATCAAAAATTCTCCCGGATTTACGGTGATAAAATTGCTTGGCGTATCTGAATACAATGCATAATCATCTGCCTCGTTAAATTCGGATTTCAACTCTTTGCAATCTTCAAGCGGTCGCACACCGATAGTTTCAGCTTTATCAAGCGGAAAATGCACATCAATGTATTTTTGATGCACTTCCAAGACTTGCTCAGTTGGTTTAAGCATTTGCGGATTTACATTATTGATAAAAAGGATGTCGCCGTCCAACTCAATCCGTCCGGTTTCGCGGTTTAATAAATCATTATTTTTCACAAAATCAAATAGTTCCTTGAATTTAGGATGTAAGTTTTCTATTCGATCGCTTTGTGTGAGGGTAGAATAAATCATTGATTGAATAAGGTATGAATATGTTTAACAAATTGTATCGTAAAAAAGTTTGAAAAATTAGAGTTGAAAGTGAAATGGATAAAGTTGAAAGTAGTGCATTTCTAATTTCTAACTTCTAATTTCTGACTTTTAATTTCTGACTTTTAATTTCTAATTTCTAACTTCCATATCTTCGGTGTCCGAATTCCCGGTTTTGTTTCTCCATTCACAATATAAATCTCATCTTCATTCGCTACTATTGACGCTCCCGCCAATGCAGCTTGCGGAAATTTGCCAAGTGATTTCCATGTTTCTGAATTTAGATTATAAAGCCAAACTTCATCGTTGAAGCGATACCATTCAGCGGGATGATGCATATACTCGGCAGCTTCGGCACGAAGTCTTTGCGTGAGCGTGTCTGTGGCATTTTTATCTGTTTTTGACAAGTAAAGATTCCGATTGATGGCATCTTCGAAAATCTGCTGATTGACACCGCCCATAAGTAAAATCAAACTATCCTGAACCGCCGCTCCTACTCCACCGCTAAGTGAATTTTTGCTTTTTTCGGATGGAAATGCTGTATTTGCTTTCTTCCATTCTTGTGTCAAAAAATCGTAGTTCCAGACATCTTGATTAACTTTGGCTGATTGATTATTAGTTGCAGGTGAAAAACCACCATAAACAACTAATTCAATTTTAGCTGCAGTAGCATTAAACTCAGTGTGCGCTGTCTCTTCGTGTTTTTGTGAGATTTTCTTATACTGCGAAACGGCAATCAGCTGTACCAATCCACCTTCCACAGGAATTGAATTTACGCTTTGCCAGCCAGTCGTAGGATTATTCAGGTCTAATCGCCAAACCGCTGAAGATGCTTTTCCGTTTTGATTTCCACCAAGTACGAAAATTTCACTATTCAAAAGTGTACCTGCCATATTATCGATTGTCACGGGCAATGATGGCAAAGTATCCAACTGCAACAGGTCATCTTCCCATTTCAGTTCATAAACTGTACGAAGCGATTTTTCATTTTGTCCGCCGACAAAAATCAATTTATCCTTATAACTTACCGAAACTCCGTAAGCGATTGGCTCGGGCAATTCTCCCACTTTTGTCCATTCTGCATCTTCAAACATAAGAATATCCTTGTAGAATACCTTTTTGCCTCCTTCCGCAGCCGGAGTTTCAGGGAAATTACATCCACCTGCTACTATCAGATTATCATCCAATAAACCCACAAAAGCAGCAGAAACTCCTTCGGAAATATCCCCAAAAGAAGCCGGAATTGATTGAACTTCCTCCCAACTTATTGATTCCACGTCGATCGATTTATTCACCGAACCACAACCAATCAAAATAATAGACAAAGGTATAAGAAATAAACTATACAGCTTCATAAAATGCAGTTTTTATTTAGAAAAATTAATATGTCAAGCATTACTTCTAATTTTTAATTTCTGACTTCTAATTTCTGACTTCTGACTTCTAATTT
>CAZCIU010000012.1:6698-54245 GCA_964498765.1 uncultured Paludibacter sp.
TTACTTCTAATTTTTAATTTCTGACTTCTAATTTCTGACTTCTGACTTCTAATTTCTGACTTCTGACTTCTAATTTTTAATAATGTCTTTCAATTTCACAGCCTGGAAAGTCATGTGTGCCACGCTGCTTTCATAGATAATTCCAACCGTTTCTCGGTCAATCAACGTCAAACAACTATATCCCCAACCGTAATCTTCGTCCAGCAAAATCTGATCTGATTCTTTCCAAGTCAAACCGCCATCCAGACTGGCTTTAATTGTGATGTCTTTGCGGTCTTTTTTGGTGTTTGGATTAGAGAATAAAAGGATGTCTTTCCCCAGAGTATTGTCTTTCGCATTCACTTGCAGCAAACTCGCCATGCAAACCGGCTCCTGCAATGCACTTCGATTGGATGGATGTTCTTCCCAGGTTTTTCCAAAATCTTTGGTGATGCTTACAGCGCGGCTCTCACCCCGATTATCACGCATATTCAGCATCAAAACTCCTGGTGTCACTTCCGCCACTTGCGCTTCAGTGGTGTTGCTGCGTGCAGGCGTGCTGATTGTCCAGTTTTCACCGTGATCCTTGCTATACATCAGTCCAGCGTGAGGCAATCCTTGCGGATCGATGTATTGCGTAGCAAATACCAATGTGCCGTCCTGCATGGTAATTCCGCGTCCCGGCCCTTGCAATAAAAATCTCCAGGAAGGATCTTTGACTTGCGAGGTGATATTGATTGGTTTTGACCAGGTTTTGCCATCGTCGTCGCTACGAGAAAGCACCAACTGAGCAGTTTCAGTGACACTCATTCCCGGCAAAGAATTGAACCAAGCACGACGATTTCCCATTCCGTGCGTCCAAGCAGCTACAATCCAGATTGTTCCGGTTTTTTCATCCACCAAAATAGCAGGGTCACCCACTCCATTTTGTGCGCTCGGCATATTTCCAAATTCACCAAATTGCATCGGAATTCGCATTTTCTCCCAGGTTTTTCCGCCGTTTGTACTTCGGCTAAGGCCTATGTCAATATGTTCCTGCAAGTCCACGCTCGAATTATAGCGAACGTCATAAACCGCCAGCAGCGTACCTTTATTGGAAGTAACCAGTCCCGGAATACGGTAGGCAGCCGCACCATCGTCCCAGGCGTGACGCACTCCAACTCCCATTCTGCGAGCGTGTGATTTGGATTTTAATTCAAAATCGGCGACTTTATTATCAATGTAAATCTGATTTACTTTGGAAGTAATGGTGGTAAATAAAGACGCTTTTTTCTTCATCTGAATACTAATCCAGAAATAATTTGTTCCCGGAAATAGCGGTTGGTTAGCTGTAAATCGAACCGTTTTCTTTGGATTTTTGATTTCAGATTTCAGCATGGAATACGACGGATTGGCTGCAAGTCCTTTGCCTGCGCTGCCTGCAATGTACTGAACCGGAGCGTAAAAAGTGCCTTCTTTGCGTTGATCGGCTTCAGTGCCGCTGTAAAACAGCTTAATAGAAGCTATGTCTTTCAAATTCACATCGTCGGCAAAACTAAAATCTACGTAGTTCAGTGTACTTCCAGCCTTTGCAGTTACACGAATGTATTGCAAGACATTATCTGTCCGTTCGATTAAAATCGGAACTTGCGGTTCGTAAATTTGGATGGTTTTCTGAGCTGAAAGTCCGGCAAAAAAAGGAATTGCGGCTATCAAAAAGGAAAGGATAAGTCTTTGCATAGCTGAAATATTTTTAAAGGTGAATAATTCTTGGAAAACAAATTGCAAGAGAAAATAAATTTTGACCAATATAAAAAGAAAATTCTATTTGAAGTTCAAAATTACTGCAATTTTTCAAGGCCAAAATTAATAAATTATTTTCATATACAAAAACTTATTACGAAAGATATTTATTAACACAAAATTGATGCTATTATATTCACTTTAAAAACATAAAAGCAGGAACCGAAAATTCGATTCCTGCTTTTGCAAGTTATTGAAGATGGATTATTGTTTGATCACTTTTACAGTTCTCAGTGTTTTTTCACCTTGCTTGATGTTTACCATATATAATCCTTTTGGACCGTTTACTTTGATGGAAGCAAATTCATTTGCCTGAGCATCAATGTTTTGTTGGCTTACAAGACGTCCGTTCGTATCAAACACCACAATTGTGTAGTTTCCGGAGTTAGCAAATTTCACATTTACTTGCTCTACAAATGGATTCGGGAACAGATTTACTGTAGTTTCAGCATCCAAACCATCAACTGAGGTCTGATCGCCAACAATAATGTAGCTGAATGTTTTGGTGTCTTTTCCCCAACCGTTTTCAAGTGTCAACGTAGCTGTGTATTCACCCGGATTTGCAAATTTGACACTTGCTGAACCTTGTTTTCCATCACCGCTTTGTGCAGTGTATTCTGCCAAATCGATATCCCAATGAGGAAGGGTAACTACCTTGTAGCTTGTTCCGGCAACGAATGGACAACCAGGCATATAGTTAGCATCAATCCACTGCAATGCACCTTGACCTTCACCTCCGGTTTTTTGGTAATTGTGCATTCCTGCTAAAGCAGTACTTGGAGTAGCACTTCCTAACATGCTTTCAAAGCGTTTGTCAGCTGCATCCGGCTCGTTTTCAAACGTCCACATAGCTTTCAAGCCTGCAGGAGCAGTAGCAAAGTCGCCCATTGAAGCTTTAACTTCTTCAGCAGTCAGCGCTTTTTCCCAATATTGGAAGTTATCTACAGTTCCGTCAAGACCACCGTTTGAGTGGTGTGATCCACCGATTGCAACGATGTTTTGAGGGCGCATGTTGTACAAACTTCCTTGGAAAGGAGGTTCAGTTGTTGACGCAGCCAAATTGTTACGTTTCCAGCTTTTTGGAGTTTGTTTCACTCCATTTACATATAAGAATAGTCTTCCCTGACCACTTGCATTGAACTCAAATACATACGCCAAGTGTGTCCAAGGACCTGCCTCTAATGTTACGTTTGAGAAATCATACTGGAATTCGCTGTTTCCGGAAGCATCACTTCCTCTGAATGTGGTAGAAACAAATTTTCCATTTTCATCCAGGAAGTTCCAGAACCATCCCCAGTCGGTTTTTGGCCAGCCTTCCATTTTATCACGGATATTCAATAATTGAGTTCCTCCGTGGAATGCATTGATTTTCAACCAGAATGAAAGTGTGAATGATTTATTGGTATCCAAGCCCAAATCACCGGCTTTAAAACCAAATCCTTGTTCTTTCATATCAAGACCTCTGGAACTTGTACCGTCAGCATCTCTACCGGTATATTTCATTACTAAAACTTCGTCAGGCTTAACTTTTACATCTTCTGTTTTGTCATTCGCTGTAAGTGTGTAAATTTCAGGCTGAGCACCAAGTGCAACAGGCGTAATTTGAACATACGCACCAAAAGTACGAGTTTCTACAACGCGAGAACCGTCAGGTTTTTGAACATATCCAGTTACTTTCAGATCATATCTGCCAATTTCCGGAAGACCTCCTGTAAAGTCAACGTTAAGCACATTCTCAACTTTGCGAACAGAATTACCTTCCGAATCAAACAATTCAAATGTAGCCGGTTCGTGTTTTTCGTCCACGAAGTAAATTGAGAAGCTTTCATTTGGCTTGATTGTAGTTTTGGTAGATTTGATATCGTCGCTGATATTGTATTTTCCAAGTGTCTGATATTCACCCCAGCTAATTGCTGATTCTGATTTCATATCCAACGAAACTGCAGAAACACCGTAACGGATTTCAGAGTTCAAATTGTAATCAAAAGGAACTGAATAGAACATACCTGCCCAAGAAGTAGTTGCTCCCATAAATACAGGATCGCTGTCTTTCTGCTGAGCATAAAGTTTGAACATAGACGTTTTCACATCCAGGTTGTAGCAAACTTCACCTGCAGGTTTATTATTTGGCATGTCGAAAATAATCTTTCCATCAACTCCCTGGTAGTTTGAATTCAATACAGTCGTTTTGATGTTAATTGGTTGTGCTGGAGTAGTAAAGCTTCCACGAACGATAGACACTTCGCCAAGATAGACATTCAAATCTTGCGCATTTTCAAAATGCAATGCAATCATTGCCAATGTTTTGCCGGCCAATGCGTTCAGGCTTTCACCTACAACAAATGATTTTTCAACCCATCGTCCTAATTTGTGACTTGTAGCTTCAGCAATTTTAGCTTCGATTGGTGTAGCCACGTTATCTTCAGTAGATAATGCCAGTGAAATATCGCCGCTACCGCTTCTTACTTTGTATCTTACAGTAACTACGTCACCGGATTTGATTGCGAATTTAGTTTTGAATAAATGCAAATATTCGTTGGCATGAGTACCCCAAACACGCATCAAAGATCCACCAAACCAAGCATCGTCCCAGATAAATTCTGCATCCAAACCATTTGCAGGAGCATTTGCTGCATCACGACCTAAGTATTTATCAGCAAACCACCATCTCCATGTTGGAAGGTAATCTTGAATTCCGATATTGTACCATTCTTTGTCGGTAGTTCTTTTACCGTTTAGGTTAAAGAATTTACCATTACCAAGATTGAAATAAGAGATAAATGGCTCTTCAGTCAAGTCCCAGCTCAAAGAACTTTTTGCGGAAGTAAATTCTGCCATTCCCATAAAGTTGTAGTTATAGGCATTGTAGTTCATCAAACGATCGCTGATAGCAGGACGGTTAATCGGGTTGCGATTTCCACCGTTGAAATATCTTTCCAAACGAAGTTGGTAAACGCGCTGAGTCACGTTTGCGTTAGCGCCTTGCTCACCGCGAGATTCCCACCACATATTTTCTGAGTGTGCACCCCAAAGTCCGATTGAATAATTATGTTGTTTCAAAAGTGGCCAGATAACTCCTGATCTTGGTTCAGCACCTTGCATATTAAGTCCGGCATAGATATCCAGTGGATTTCTGCCCATTTGTTTTGCTTTCGCAATACTGTTATTGATATAGAAAGTAGAGTTCCAGTTGTAATTGAAGAACATAGAAGTTGTTACTGGTTCTGCTCCTGTTCCGAAAATACCATCGTTGTGAAGTCCCAGTCCGCGGTCAAAAGTAATATTACCATTATCATTTGTTCCATCATACCAAATCATTTCATACAATTGCATTTTGCCTGTACCTCTGGTTTTAGCATAAAGTCCTTTATGATATTCAATAATTCTGTTCATCCAGTCTGTAGTGGCGTTGAACTCTGAGTTATATCCCAGTCCATCAATTCCGTAATAGCTTAAGAAATCAGCCATTTTATCCGGACCACCATTGATCATTGAGTTAAGCACATCTTGCCATTCCTGTGGGAAACTACTCCAAGGAATACCTGCTAAAACAGAAACTCCTACTCCATTCTTGTGTGCTACGTCGGCAAAGTTACCGGGCATACGTACAAATGGTGCAGTCCAGTTGCCATAATGGTGAATATAAGGCCACATAGAGAACACTTCACTATCAAACACTCCGTCAGGAAGTGCATTGTTAGGTGTACTGTTAATCGGCACCCAAGGCAAAATTCGTTTATCGGTTTCTTCTGTGATTGAAGCATTTGCTTGTGTATCGGCATTTCTAAACCGAAGTTTCGGTTTCACACGAGAGATGAAGAAATTATCATCTTCGGAGTCATAAAAAGCTTTTCCTTTTTCCCAGGAATTGTAAGCCTTCACAAAGTCCGGAGACCACTGACCTTCAGCCTTATAGCGCCAGTCAATGTAGCCTTTGTCCTGCAAACGCTGGGCACTAAGCGTTGAGATCGCTCCGACAATTAAGCAGAGCAACAAAATTCTTTTTGTCATAATAAATAGTAAGAATTAAAGATTAATATTTTTTAGGTTTGGGGTAAATTACATCCGAACCAAAATTGTTCGGATGTAATTTTCTTAGGGAAATGTTCGTGTGAAAACAAATTAGAAGTTTCCGGTTGCAACGTCCCACCACAAGCGAGTTCCCTGCAAGTCAGGTCCACCCAGTGCTTCTATACCGGTATTTTCAATGTCAGCTTTTGTCGCTGGGTCTGAATCTCCTGTGAAAGGGATACGACGAATAATATCACCGGGAGCTATTGAACCGTCACCATCGTCATGCACTACCGGGAAAATCTTAGGATAACCTGTACGACGAAGTTCTACCCATGCTTCGTGAGAGTTAGGGAAGTTGGCAATGTATTTTTGAGTGATAATTTTTTCCAGTTTGGTTTCGTTATCATCTGCATTATCCCATTTCACACCTACTCTAACGTCACTTTTCATATTATAATAATCGTTGTATGGATCTACGTATTCGTACTCAACAGCTGTGCTTTGGTTCATGTAATCAGCCAATGATTCTTTGTATTCAGTTTCATAAGGATCACCATAGAATGCATTTTCAACACCCATATTGTAGAAACCATCAGCTGTGCCACCCATGTTCCAACCGCGAAGTGCGCCTTCAGCACGCAAGAACTGAACTTCAGAAAGTTTCATCAGATAAAGTGGTTTGTACTGTACATTTGTATTGATATTGGAGTAAGCAGCACGGAAATTAACCGCATAACCTTGACCTGGCAACATACGAATACCGCTTCTGATACCTACTACACGTGAATTAGCAGGTAAGAATTTGGTATTGTCGTGGTAATTTACAATGTCATGCCCATTTTTATCAAATACAAAATCCAAATAACCGTGATTCAAACTTCTCAATACAGTTTCCAATGACGCATTCAAACGAGTATCATTCCATGTATTTGAAATGGTGTAAAGCGGATGTGTAAATCCAAGCATCATCGGATCCAGTTTAAATTCGTCTTCCGGCATTTCAATAACGCCTCCGGCTACAGCTTCTTCAGCCCATTTTTGAGCAGAAACCGGATCTACTTTTACAATGTGCATTGCCATACGAAGTTTCAAAGAATTGGCATATTTTACCCATTCTCCCATATCTTGAGTCATCATGTTAGAAGAAACGTCGTTCATCATCATAATGCCCATTACCTGGTCTTTGTACCACTGTGGACGGTTTTCAAAATGGTTCAAACAAGCTGTGATAGTATCGATATTGGCAACAATAGTTCTGTAAATACTTTCAACGGTATTGTAAGTAAATGGAGCCGATTGTTTGTTTGCTTTGTAGTCAGCATACGGGAATGGTCCGTAAGCATCAGCCATTTCCTGAGAGGTAGCACTATACAGCAACAATGCGATAGCTTTAATTTCAGGAATAGAGTCAATCTGCGGATGGTTTAAAAGTGGAACCAAAGGCAACTTCACTTCAGAGAATGATCCTGCAGGACCACCATTGAAGTCATTGCTATCATAGTAAGTTGACACCATGCGTCCGCCAAAATCTTGAGGCAATGTAAAATAGCCGGCATAATTATCTGTAATCAGGCTATACTGATACTGATAAGCGTGTTCGCCCGGAGTGTTTCCGCCTTTACCTCCACGTAGAGAATACTGCGCAGTAATGAGCTGACCAAAAATATTACCCATTTTTTGGTATGCTTCCTGGAAACCAGCTTGTGTAATTTCACGTTTGAAATCGATTTTATCGGCGTTGCCAAGATAGACTTCTGAATCTCCCTCGAAACTACCTGATGTAAGCTCTGTACCAACCACATCATCTTCGAATAAGCATGAGCTTAATCCAAATGCCAATACAGCTAAACTTATGATATATAAAAATTTCTTTTTCATATTGATATTATATTTTTTCAATTTTGATTAAGTATTAAATTAGGTTGTTAGAATGTAATAGACGCTGCTAATCCAACCGAACGAGCTGAAGGCATATTAAAGATATCAAAGTTACCCAAGCTGTTTTGTGTGGACAGTGAAGAGTCCGGATCTACAGGTGCATTGTTGTATAAGAAGAACAAGTTTCTACCAACCAATGATAGGGACAAGTTTTTTGCAGCACCAAATACATTGTGGAATGTATATCCGAATGAAAGTTCGCGCATACGGAAGTTTGTTGCGTCATATACATATTGCGTAGCATTGATATCACCACCAATACCTTCGTACCATTGTTGAATTGGAACGATTCTTCCATCTTCAATTCTCATACCCGGCATTTCTGTGTTGAATTCTTTATCAATAAACACTAAGCTTGGATCAGCTTCTGCAGCCAAACGAGCGTCAGCAGTACGTTGTGAAAGTCCTAATCTATCCAAATAGGCTTCGGTGAAAGAAACTGTTTTACCACCTATACGTCCATCAATCAAGAAATAAAGATTGAAATTTTTGTAAGTGAATGAGTTATTCCAACCCATAGTATAAGGTGAATTCATATTTCCAACATAAGTACCGAATTTATCAGAACTTAACAATGGTTTTCCGTTTGAAAGCAGACGAATAGAACCGTCTTCATTTCTTGCAAAGTCGGTTGCGTATAAGTCGCCGTATTTACCACCTTTGATGTATTTGATTTGGAATTTACCACCAAAACCGATGTTTTGAGAAATTGGATATGCCTTACCGTTTTCTGTATAAGTATCCTCAATTTTGTTGTGGTTGTAAGCGAAGTTTACACCTGTTTTCCAGATAAAGTCTTTAGCAATCGCCCATGAATATGAAAGTGTAGTTTCAACTCCTTGGTTACGAATAACTCCAGTGTTAACGGCTTTAGTCAAACCACCACCGCTACCAACTGTCAGGTAGTTGTTATTCATAGTTGCATTATAATAAGTCAATTCCCAGTTCAATGAATTTCTGAAGAATGAAACATCAAATCCGGCCTCGAATGATTTGGATTTTTCAGGTTTTGGATCTTCAAATTTCGCAAAATTTGAAGCAGTAACTGCTCCGGTAGTTCTGCTAACCGATTGACGAGAATACAAAATATTAGGAATAGCATTACCTACTTCTGAGTAAGATGTACGCACTTTCAAGTGTGTAATATAGTCAGGCAAATCTACTAATCCATGAATTAACGCGTTGGCTCCAAATGAGAAATATCCGTAATTGTCGGCAATATTTCTTGCACGGAATTGAGTAAATGAACGATACCAGTCGTGACGGTAGCTTCCTTCCAGGTAAATCAATTCTTTCCAGCCCAATTGTCCGGTTAAGAAAAGACCTTTGTCCCAATCTGAGTATTTTGAATAACCTCTTGATGAACCAGAACCGGTAATCGATTCAAACTCATTGAATAAAGTAGGAACTTTTAGCAATGAATAATCATAAGGAGCTGCAGTTTCAAACATACTGCTGTTTTCACCTGTAACTCTGTGAGCAGTTGCACCACCGGTAGTAGATACCGAGAAATCACCAAAAGTTTCGTCGTAGCTCAACATACCATCCAAGTAGAATTCGTGTGATGAACCTGAACCTTCACCATAAATACCTCTGTCCATCATTTGAGTTGGATATTGTGTGGTAGCCATGCGGCTGTCGGTATATTTGCTTCTTGCACGGTCCATGCTGAAACGAGCCTGTGCTTTCAAACTTTTGATAATCTGAAAGCTGGATGAAACATAACCGTAAGCTCTGTCTTCCGTATTAGTTCTGTTGTTTGTATTCAGCAACCAATATGGGTTATTTTGGTCTGCAGCAGTATAAAGCCAGTTTTGCATCGGGCCTTTTAGCGCTATCTGATCGTAATTCCAAACGTACGTACCATCAGCTGTTTTTTCCAAACGTCTTACTGATCCCGGATTTGTCATCCAAGTACCTTCATCAATCATATAATTATCTTTGTAATACAACATATCGGCATTACGTGGAGTAAGATATAGGTGATAAAGCGGGTTAAGCGTTGTACCACCACCCGGGCGGTTTTTGGTGTTTTGATTTACATAGTTCATTGCCAAATCCACTTTCAATCGATCGTTGATAAAGGAGTAGTTTTGACGGAAATTGAATGTATGACGGCCGTATTTATTATTCTCTACCATACCTCTGGAAGTAGTATTTCCGTAAGAGAAATATGTCAATACATTTTTAGAACCGCTGCTGATAGATACAGAATTGTTGTAAGTTGCACCTGTGTTGAAGAAATCTTCGGCATCGTTTCTACCTACATTTCTTAGTTTGAATGTACCTGCATTCAGTTCTTCATCGGTAAACTGATCCATGCGTTTTCCCCAGCTGTTGGCAGCAAGTTGTTTGGTTGCCATGTCCACATTTCCTCCGTAAACATTTTGGAACTGAGGAAGAAGAAGCGGACGTTCGAAAGTAGCATTGGAAGAAAGTTTCACGCTCATAGTTCCTTCTTTACCTTTTTTAGTGGTAATCATCAATACACCATTGGAAGCAGCACTACCATAAAGCGCAGCTGCGTTGGCTCCTTTCAGAATGTTAATGTCTTCGATGTCATCCGGATTTATTGAACCCAAAGCATCAGAACCTTCTGTAGCAAATGCATATCCCATCGTTTCACCACCGCCAACGCCGTACTGCCCGCTTACGCTGTTGCTCATTGGAATACCATCTACAACCACAAGTGGAGTGTTATTTCCAAGAATGGATTTATTACCACGAAGAAGAATTTTGGATGATCCACCGGCGCCACCTACGTTTGGAGTAATGCTCATACCGGCAGCTTTTCCTTGAAGTGAATTAATAAAGTTTGGATCTTGCACTCGCATCAACTCAGTATTATCCAATTTTTGAGTTGCGTAAGTCAAAGACTTAGCTTTACGCTCGATACCCATGGCTGTAACCACCACTTCTTCAAGCTGTTGGCTATCGTCGCTTAACACGATATTAAAATCAGTAGTTGTTCCTACAGGAATTTCCTGTGCAAGCATTCCTACGTAACTTACTTGCAGGATGCTGGCTTGATTAGGAACTTCAAATGCAAATTTTCCATCAATGTCAGTAATCTGACCGATGGTTGTACCTTTTACTTTTACAGAAGCCCCGATTAACGGCTCTTTCTGACTATCAGTTACAACTCCGGAAATTCTTATTCCGGTCTGTGCAAAAGCACTTGTAGTAAATGCAAGGATAAATAGAACTAGAAAGAATTTTTTAGTAATCAACTTGGAAAAATCTTTCATCAAAAGTTTTGTGAATTCCATAGACACTTAAATTTGTTGTTAAAATATAATTGTTGTTAGTTATTAATTTCTAAGGTTTGAAAAGTTTGTTTTCCGATGGAACATCATAAAGTCTAACCAGCGAATCGGAGTATTCTACTCGGATTGGAGAAGACAACGAAATAACTTTCAGCACGGCTTCAAGTCCATTGTTTTCAATCTGGCCGGTAAATCGCTGTTGTTTGATACTTTCAGAAGCAAACTGTATGTCAATATTGTAAATTCGGATAAAATCTGCCACAACGTCTTCAAGGCTCGCATTTTCATAACTCAATTTATCATTCATCCAGCCGATGGAATTTTCAGCACTTTGCAGATTGATTTTATTCATTGTCATTTCATCTTTCCGAAATTCTACACGTTCGTTTGGCAACAAGCTGATTTCTTCTTTTCCAGAAGTTAAAAGCAATTTTCCTTCGGTCAATGTAGTGGAAATCAACTCTTCATTTGGATAAGCTTTTACATTGAATGCCGTTCCTACGGCTTTAATATCCAAATCTCCGGCATGCACCACGAAAGCCAATTTCTCATTTTTTTCTACATCAAAAAATGCTTCTCCAAGCAACTCTACATTTCTGTGTTTTTGATTGTATGCGGTGCTATACTTAATTTTCGAATCGGAATTCAGCAATACTTTTGTGCCGTCGGGAAGTGTCAAAACTGCTTTCTGTCCATGTTCTGCAGCCACTTCTACAAATTGTGCTGATTTTTGAGTAGAATTCATCAATGTAAAAATTCCACTTACGGCGATAGCAATCAATGCAATGGCTGCCGCGTATCTTGTCCAGGATGGAAGGCTGAATCTTCTTTTTGTTTCAGTGGCTTCGCCGATTTGATCGTTTATTTTCTGCAGAATGGCTGATTGTTTCATTTCGTCCATTTGCGAGGAGCTGTTTTCCAGTTTATTTTCAAACCAATCTCCTAACAATTCATCCTTGGCAATCCAATCGTTCAATTCTTTTCTTTCTTCGGCTGTCGCAGTGTTTGAAAGATATTTCTCAAATAATAATTTTATTTTTTGCTCCATATTCAGAGTTACGTTCATTAATTATACATTTACAAGGGAAAGAATCCCCCACCAAGTCATAGTTTTTTTAATAAAAATTTTTCAGGAATTAATTTCAATTGAAAAAGAGAGCCAATACGAGCATGAAAATTTTGTCGTAATGTTTGTTTAGTTGTTCACGAATAAATTCGTTGGCTTGTGAAAGTTGCTTTTCGATTGTTTTTTCGGATTTGTTGAGTTTTTGTGCAATTTCTTTCACCGTGTAGTGCTCCATTCGGCTAAGAATAAATACTTCTTTACGTGCAGGAGTGAGTTGATCCACCAGCGTATCCACATATTGTTTCAGAAAATTATACTCGATATTTTTCTCAATATGCTGACTGTCTTCAGTTTGAGTTTTGAGGATATATTCGGCATACACGAATTCAACCATTTCGTGGTTAATCTCGTTGAGCAGCATGTTTCGGCCAATTGTCAGCAGGAAGGAATTGAATGATTTGGAAGGATCCAGGCTTTCGCGAGTTTCCCAGATTTTGATAAAAACACGCTGCACTATTTCTTCAGACCGATAGGTATTATTTTTCGAAATCATCATCACAAAATTATACAGTTTTCCACTGTATTTTTGATAAAGCATATTGAATGCTGCTTGTGATCCGGCACTCAGTTTTTCTACCAGTATTTTATCATCCACGTTCAAAATAATACAAGATTCAAAAGTTTCCTCAAAAATAATATTTTTTATTCAATAAATTTGTGTTTTCAATTCATTCTGAGCTAAAAACTTTCGTTCTATCGGTATTTCAAAGAATTTCACAACAAAATTCATCGTATATTTTCCTGAGAAAGAGCACTTTTTTCATTTAAAAAGCAAAGAGAGTCAGGAAAACCCTAACTCTCTTTTTTTAGTGAAAAACAACTATCTAATCTAATCTAATCACTAATTTTTTATCAATTTAACTGATCTGTAAAGCTCATTGCCTTTCAGCACTTGCAATACATAGACACCTTGTGCACCATCAACACTGACATTGATGATATCAGATGTATTATTTACAGTTAAATTACTGTTTTTCACTATTTGTCCGGCGTTATTAAGTACACGCACCGTATAATTTCCAGCTTCGGTAAATTTCAGATTTACTGATTCAACAAATGGATTTGGATACAATGACATTTTCAATTCATTTTGAGTTTTTACGCTCGTTTTAGAATTAATCACAATGTAATCCACTTTGTTTTCTGTGGCTTTTCCCCACATATTTACCAGGTCAAGACCTGCGTCAAATGTTCCGCTGCTTTTGTAAACAACTTTTACTTCTTTTTCTACCGTATTGTCAGTAATTTCCGCGTTCGGAAGTTTCCACTCAGGAGTTGTAGTGATATCCAGCGAACCAACAATTCCCGGATATCCAAGCAATGAATTATCTGCTTTCATCAATTTCAAAGATGCTCCGGTAGTATTTTCGCCACCACCGTCAACTATCTGTGCAATGGAAGCATTCAACGTAGTTTGATTTCCTTTACTTTTGAAAGTTGTTCCATTTATCGGAGCATCTTCAAAATCCCAGTAACCAGTAAGACCTTGAGGAATTTCTCTTCCATAATATCCTTTCATGGCATCGGCAATTTCAGTATCTACAAGCACTTTTGTCCAATACTGAACATCGTCTACCGCACCCACAAATCCGGCGTGATAAACATTCGCCCCTCCTATATACAAATTGATAGGCGATGCACCCGCATTGCCGCTTGTATTATTTCCTCTGAATTGTACGCTTTGGCTCGCAACTTTCTTACCATTCAGCCAAAGTTCCTGTTTATTATCAGCTATCGCAATGGCAATATGTGTCCAAACATTTGCAGGAACAGAGAAATCATTTGCCATACAGTTTTGGTTCGGACTTTCATGCGGATTTCCATTGTAACCAACATTTGTATTATTCCATTGCGTTAATGAAACGACATTGGCATTCAAACCATTGTAAACTCCTTCCGGCCATACATGTACCCAGAAATTTCCCCAGTTATTGTGCGGCCAGTTGGCTTTGAAGTCACGTTTGTTGATTAAATTTGTACCGTATTTATCGTGTCCCCAACCATCAGATTTGAACCAGAATGCAAGTGTAAAATTAGCTTGGCTACCTACCACTGCAGGCAATGTAAGCATTTCAGGGTCTTTTACTTTTACAGCTCTTGACACTTTGCCTGCACCATCTTTTGAAGTATAAGTATATCTTACTTCTTCGTTGGTAGCGGCTTCTTGTTTATCTGACGTAAAGCTCAAAATTGAAGGAACAGCACCGGTTTCTTCCGGAGTAATTTGAACAAATCCGCGTGTGATAACAAGATTCCCTTTGTTATCAGTTACGTGCAAGTCATACAAACCAATTTTATCAATTTTAGTTGAAACTTCGATTGCGTTTTCAGCCATTACGATTACAGTTCCGGTAATTGGGTCTTTAATTTCCCATTTTTGAGCCGGTACGTGCAGTTCATCAAGGTATTTTACAGTGAAAGTTTCATTTGGTTTCACTACCGGTTTGTCGATAATAACATCATCAAGCGGTGTATCATAAGGAACTTCCTTATATTCTGTCCAAGCAATTGGAGATTTGTGCAATCCGTCAGGCGATACAGCTCGTACACCTACGCGAGCTTCAGTAGAACCTTTTGGCACCAATGGACCATCGATAACGTATCCTGCCCAAGATGTTGTAGCAGTAATAAGTTGCTCCGGTTGGTCTTTTTGTTGCAAGAAAATCTCAAAATACCAGGTTCCAACTTCGTCATTATAGGTTTTTACACCGTTTGTTTCATCTTTACTTTTGTAATAAACTTTGAAGTCCACTTGATTGTAACGTCTGCGAAGTACATCCAATTTTATAATTTCAGGAGTTACGGTATTGAATGTTTGAGCAGGATTGCGCACTGCAAGTTCACCAAGCAATAGTCCATACTCAGCATCTGTATTTTCAAATGAAATACCGATCATGGAAACAACATCGTTAGCTGCCAGTCCAAGTTCAGAAAGCGTGAAAGTTTTTGTTGTCCATTCGCCTTCTGCAGCAGCTGCAGGAAGTGCCACTTCCAGATAAGTAGTAAGTGCGCCTTGTTTTGCTACGAATAATTTCGCTTTTGGATCAGTTCCTTTCAATACTTTGTAAGTTAGTGAAAGTGTATATTCCGGCTGAATATTCAGTTTTGTTTTGAATAATTTCACTCTAGAAAAATCTGTACTTCCATGAATTTTCAAGCACGAACCTCCAAACCATGCATCATCAAATGTAAAATCGGCTTTAATCAAACCATTCAAACCGGCTTGTGTAACCTGATCGTTTCTATCTGTAATCCACCAGCGCCAAGTTGGTAAGAAATCCTGCGTATTGATATTGTGCCATTTATGATCAAAAGTAGTTTTACCTTCATCATTGAAGAAAAGTCCGTTTCCTAAGCTGAAACGAGTAACAAATGGAATGTGCTGAAGCGTGGATTTTGCAGTAATCAAAGAAGCCAAACCGTGGAAAGTTTTTAAATCTGCATTTGCCAATGTAGCATCAGTGCGGATTCCCGGAGTTAAGCCCGGATTTCTGTTACCACCGGAGAAAATCAGCTCTTGCTTCATCAAATATGCTTTCTGAATAGCTACATCTGAAGCACCATCATCAGTTGCACTTTGGTGGATAAGGCTCTGAGAGTGAGCTCCCCAAAATCCGACAGAGATTTTGCTGTTTTGCAAATCACGCCAGCCGCTATTTCTTAAGGCTCTTCCCTGAATATCAAATCCAGCATATAAATCGTAGCTACTACGACCAATTGACTGTGCATAAGTTGCTGAATTATTCAATGTTGCGTTGTACCAGTTGTAATTGAAGAACATAGCATCAGTTACAGGTGCAGTTCCATTTCCGAAAATTCCATCGTTGTGCGCTGCCAAACCTCTATCGAAAGTAATTCCTCCGTTATCGTTTGTTCCATCATACCAATGCAATTGGAATTCCCAATCAATGGCTTTTGCTTTAATTTTACAATCTCGAACAAATGCAATTAAATTATTCATAAAATCGGTAGTTGTGTTAAACTCAGAATTAACTCCTAAGCCATCAATACCGTAATATTTCATCAATTTTACTAATTTTTCTGTGTATTTATAGGTTCCATCGGAATTTTTGGTAAATAAACGATAGAACACTTTTCCGTGCTGATTAAATATTGTAGCAGCTACGGACGCAGCCCAAGGAATACCATTCACAACTCCGATTTTTACACCGTTTTTGTGAGCTACGTCAGCCAAGCCGGCTGTAGCACGCATCCAGGGTGCAGACCAGTTTCCGTGAATATCGGTATAGGACCACATGCTGAAGTTGTCACCTTCAAAAGAATAACGCGGAAGTGCTTTCCAGGTAGCTGATGGATCGTCCATCGGCAGCCAAAGCATTAATTTTCTATTTTTATCAACTGTACTGTTTACCTGATAATCGCCGTCAACAATTCGCTCAAGCGGACGAACGCGTGAGATGTAAAATTGATCGTCAAATTCATCGGTTCCGGGAGGTGGAGTGCCTGGTTCCCAAGCGTCAAGGATTTCATAAAGATCAGTAGATCCGATCTTAATATCCAGTGGGTGAAGAGGTGTTCTCTGTGACCATGCAAACATGGTAACACACAGAAGAGCTAAAACAAGATGGATTCTTCTCATGGTTAATTGTTTTTGTGATATTAATATTTCATTTTTAGTATTAGATTCCGAAGAACCTCGACAAAATTACTCAATATTTTCAAAACCTGAACACAAAAAATGATATAAATATCTATCAGTGGTTTGTTTTTTAGTTATGTGTTTTTAAAACAGTAAAAAAAATGACATCACTTTCGATTTGTGAAGTACAATTCGAATTCTCAAAACTAAATTTATCACGTTAAAACTTAGTTTACGAAATGTCATTTGAAAAATAATTGAACATTATCACACTCAGAAAAGTGTGATAATGTTTCAATATTAAGGAAATACTAATTTTTATCTTTTCTGCATTTTTGAACTTCTCACTACGCTGTTATTTAGCATTTTAACAACATAGATACCTTTTTCAAGTTCGCTAAGATTTACATTATCCAGATTACCTTTTTGAGTGAAAGCTAATTTTCCATCAATAGTGTAAATCCAGATGTGTTCAGTATTTTCGAATGTAGCATAAGTATCAACAGGATTTGGATAGAATCTTGAGAAATCACGTGGATTGTCAAATACTTTATCAACGCTTGTACCGCTGCGAACTCCGTCCGGCTCATCAGCTACGCCTTGATCTCTTGTATCTTCTTTGATAATTGGAGGATTATCACCTGTGATGTGTACTGTAAAGTCGATGCTAAATCCTTTTGCAGTCAAACCGCAAGGTCCAGGGTGTGTAAACCAAGCATCTGAGAATACAATACGCATACGAGTTTGGCCTGTATTAGCTCTTTCAGGAACAGTAAACGGCTGTGTAACTCCGGTAGTTTGGAATTCCGGAGTACCTGCTCTTACTTTTCCAAGGTCAAATACGGTTTCAGTTTCAGGGTCGAATTCACCATTTTTATCCCAGTCGATATAGGCTTTTGCAAAACACCATTTCAAACCATCTCCAGCATCAAACGCTTTGAAGAAGAAATCAAATGTTTGACCTTGAGCTGCTGTGAATGAGTATTCAGTAGCATTTTTGTACTGAGTTCCATCAGCTACAGGTGCATCAGCAGTATAGTTCAGATTTTGAGTTAAACCGGTAGTTTTTACTTCAGTCAAATAACGTTCTCTGCGAGCAATGTCAACACCTTCAGCATCCGGGTTGATTTGCGTTTCACAATATCCATCTTTCACATATACAGGAAGTTGTGAAGCTTCTGCACGTGGTACTCTTACCCAAACAACAGGAGAATATGTTTTTCCATCAACAGAAACTGAACGAACACCTACATAAGGCTCATCAACTCCATCTTTATCGTCAAATTCTAAATCACCAACATAAGCTGACCAAGTAGAAGTGCGACCAAGTTCAGAAATTCTTCCTTCTGCACCATTTTTATACATAATTTCAAAATGCTCTACATTTGCTTCGTCGTTGTAAACTAAGCCGGTAGTAGTAGCACGATCAGATGCAACTAACGAACTAACTTTCCAGTTTAATTTCAGAGCCATAGTGCTTTGAGTTTCTCTTTTTACTTCTACTACAAAGTTTTCGATTGGAGATACATTAAGCTCTTTTCTATCATCAGTCAAAGCTAATTTACCAACATAAATCTGGTAAGGATCAGCTGTTGAGCCTTTTACACGCAATCCAACATATTCAATATGATCACCAGTAGCAAATCCGCTCATTGGTACTGACATTTCTTCCCAAGTTTTACCTGTTGTATTTCCTACCGGAACTTCTACCCATACATCACTGTCTTTCTTTTTAAGTATTACATACAAATGAGTTGGGTTGGTACCTTCTTTGTAAGTTTTCACAGCTACGTTTACAGTTGGATTCGCTGCGCTCACTTCCAAATCGGTACGATAAAGCACGATGTCAGTTCCTGAAGCAGAAACAGTTCCTTTTAGTTCCAATGAAGAACCTCCGGTGTAAGCATCACGGTGTGTGTATCCCGGTTGGATTGCTGTAGAAACGGTAGTTGTATTAGCATCGTAAACTAACCAGCGATAAGTTGGCTGATAGTCTTGGTTACCCATATTGTACCAGTTTCCGAAGGTTTTTTTACCTTTATAGTTGTATCTTTCACCGTTTCCAAGCTGGAAGTTAGTTGTGAAAGGAAGTTTACCTTGTACGGTTGGTCTTTCAGCCACAAAACTTGCCAAACCACCGAATGTTTGTAATGGTTCTTTGGTTGAAGTTGGCTCCCAGTTGTTGCCTGTATCCAAAAGTGGAGGTCTGTTGGCCGGGTTACGATTTCCACCTGAGAAACCACGTTCCAGCAGTTTTTGGTAATTTTCCTGGATATTAAATGCGTCTGTACCGGTATTATAGCTCATAAAACGGCTTTGACCGTGCTCACCCCACAAACAAAGGTTCATGTCTTTTCTGTAAGCAGCATTCATTGCAGACCAAGATCTGTCCATTGTTACAATCCATACTCCCTGATAAACGTTGATATCATCCGGATTTACACTTCTGGCAGCATTAAGAGAAGTTTCTGTACTTCCATAAGCAAAGTTACCACCTGAGTAGTTCAACATCAAATCCATTGTTTTGTCTTTTGGATCGTGTCCGTAGTACAAGGAATTAACGTTAAAAGCGCTAAGACCGGAATTCAATGTGTAAATACCAATGTGGAAATTCTCAAATCCTCTTTCTTTAGCAATACGGAAAAGTTCTTTGTGGAAAGCAATTACGTCAGCATTTGCGTAGCTATTATCTTCCCAGTTGTAGTTAATTCCGTCTAATCCCATGTACATAAGGATGTTAATCAGCGGTTCTGCATATTTGAAAGTACCGTCATCGTTTTTCTGAGAAATTAGAGCTGCATAGTTTTTATCTCCATCTCCCGTCCAGCTTTCAAAGAACTCAATACCACTGAAAATATCAGTTCCGTGTTTGTGTGCTGCATCCGCCCATGATCCCGGAGCCTGAAATACGCTGTGATTCCAAGAACCGAAAAGATGCGTGTATTGCCACATGGAGTAAACGTCGTTGTTGAATAAAGATGATGGATAACCACCATTACCTTTACCAATTCCGCCCGGCAAGTTCATCCAAAGTTTACGTTTTGGATTGATCGTTTTGTCCACCTGTTTGTTCTGATTGTACATCACGCTTTTCGGACGAACGTGTGAACGTGAAAATTCCATGTCGAAACCAAATGTATTTCTGATTTCGGTCTCAGTCGGATAGTTTCTGCCGTCTTGTAGCACATCGTAAAACAAGTCAAGCATTTTGACGTCGCCGTAAGGCGTCCAGTCAAAAATCTCTTTGGATGCCGTTGGCGACAACTGCGCATTCAAAGAAAAACTTCCGAAACACAATAGCAAAGCTATTACTGCATTTAAGTAAAAATTGTTTTTCATAAAAGTTTTTTTTTAGTTAGTAATTGAAAATATTATTAAAAATTAGTTTGGTTTAAGTCCCACCAGAGCCGTGTTCCTTGCTTGTCATCACCGCCCAAAGCCTTGATACCGGTATTGGAAATATCCTGACGAACGGCTTCTTTTTCTGTATCTGAAAATGGAATACGTCTGATAATTTCACCACTTGGTATAGAGCCGTCGCCATCGTCATAGACTACCGGAAAAATTCGCGGATAACCTGTGCGGCGCAAATCTGTCCAAGCACCATAAGAATATGGAAATCCTGCAATGTATTTTTGTGTAATGATTTTTTCCAATTTTATTTCACTATCATCCGCTTCGTCCCATTTCACGCCCACATTTATCAGGCTTTTCATATTATATTCATCGCTGTAAGGATCTACATAATAAATTTCAGCAGCATTTTCCAATACTAAATAATCATTCAGAGCATATTGATAAATATTCTGGTCAAAATAAATGGCATTCCATTCTTCATCAAAAAGTTTTAACTCAGTTCCTTTGTAAGCGTTTTGAATGCCTAATTGGTAATAATTCTCAGCCGTTCCACCCATATTCCAGCCTCGCAATGCTCCTTCAGCACGTAAAAACTGCACTTCGGAAAGTTTAAACACAAACAAAGGCATTTCCAAAATCGCATCGGTAAGCTGCGAATAAGCTGTACGGAAATTCACATTATATGCTTGTCCGGATAGCATTCTTATTCCCGAACGAATTCCGACATATCCGGATTCTTTTTCATAAATCTTAGCCGGATTGTCCTTATTGATTATCGCCTCAGAATTTTTAGAAAACATAAAGCTTAAAACCGGATGATTATAGGCTTTCAATATCGTTTCAAAGGATGCATTCAGCCTTGTGTCATTCCAGCTGGTAGAAATTTCGATTAGCGGATTGGTGAATCCCACAATCTGCGGACTTAACATAAATTGCTGATTCGGCGTTTCTATCACTCCCGATTGTACCGCTTGTTCTGCCCATTTTCTGGCTAAATCCGGCTCTACTTTTACGATATTCATCGCCATTCTCAACTTCAGCGAATTAGCAAATCGTTTCCAGTTTTCAGCATAATTATTTGTTAAAGGCGATATTCTGTCGAATTGGAAGAAAATATCATCGACTTTATTTTGATACCAAATCGGACGATTTTGATAGTTTTCCAAACAAGCTACTATTGTGTCAATATTATTTACAATGGTAGCGTAAATCGTATCCAGCGGATTGTACACAAAAGGATGACTTTGTTGGTTTGCCTTGTAATCCACGTATGGAATTGCGCCGTAAATATCAGCCACTTCCTGCGCAGCGTAATTGTAAATAAGCAAAGAAATCGCTTTTATTTCCGGAATTGAATCGATTTGAGGATGATTTAGCACAGGAACAATCAAATTTTTCAATTCGTGGAAAGATCCCATCGGACCATTATTAAAATCCTGACTACTGTAATACGTTGAGCGCATGCGTCCTCCAAAATCCTGAGGAAGCACCAAATATCCTGCGTAATTATCTGTCTCAAGACTAAACTGATACTGATAAGCATGTGCTCCGGGAATGGAGCCGCTTTTTCCGCCACGCATAGCATATTGTGCAGACAAAATCTGACCAAGTACTTTTGTTTTGTCCAAGGTTTCCAGCGCATTATTCAGTCCGGCTTCCGTGATGTCTTTGTGGTAATTTATTTCGTCTGCTTTACCCAAATGCACAGCGGTTTCACCCTCGATAGTACCGGGAATGAACTCAGAACCTACAAAATCTTCCCTGAAAAGACAGGAAGAAAGTAGAGCCGAAGCTAAAACCATTGAAATCAGATATGTTGCAAATCTTCTCATTTTATCTAAAATGTTGCTGTCAGCGCCAAACCAATGGAGCGTGATGAAGGCATATTAAAAACATCCACATTTCCCAAGCCATTCTGCGTAGAAAGCGATGTATCCGGATCAACCGGAGCCTTGTTGTACAGAAAAAATAAATTTCGACCAATCAGCGAAAGCGATAGATTTTTCGAAAATCCAAATAGATTTTGAAAAGTATAACCCAGCGCAAATTCCCGCAACCTGAAATTAGTAGCATCGTAAACGTACTGAGTAGCGTTCATATCGCCTCCAATTCCTTTGTAATACGATTCGATGGAAGTTAACTGGCCGTCCATCATCAGCATGCCCGGCACCGCATGTTCTTTTCCTTGTGAATCGAGATATGTATATGTAAGCGAACTTTTGTTGGCTTCGTACTTCTCACGAGCATTTCCGGTACGAGTAGAAAGCCCTTCAAAATCCAAAAATGCTTCAGTAAATGAAATTACTTTTCCACCGAATCGTCCATCAATCAAGAAATACAAATTGACTCCTTTATAAGTAAAACTATTACTCCAGCCCAACTGTATCGGAGCATTCATATTTCCCATGAACAGCCCGAATTTATAATTATCCAAACTCGGTTTGCCTTCGTTGGTCAATTTAATTTTTCCATTTTCATCTCTCAGAAAATCAGTTACATACAAGTCACCGTAACTTCCGCCTTCGCGGTATTTTATCTGTACTTTCCCTCCAAAACCAATCTGCTGCTCAATCAAACTTTCGTTCCCGTTGTTGTCTTTGTAAGTTTTGAGAATTCGATTGTGATTATACGCGAAATTCAATCCCGTTTTCCAAAACAAATCTTTCAAGAATTTCATCAAATACGAAACTGTCGTTTCTACGCCACGATTTCTGATTACTCCGGTATTTACCGGTTTTTGTTTTCCGGAAGTTCCTACCAGCAGGTAGTTGTTATTCATTGTAGAATTATAAAATGTCAATTCCCAAAACAAAGAATTTTTGAAAAACGACGCATCAAAACCAGTTTCAAACGACTTCGTTTTTTCCGGAATTGGATTTTCGAAATAAGAATACGGCGAAGGTGTAGCTGCTCCGGTAAGCAAATTCACATCCATGGACGAATACATAATGTTCGGGATAGAATTTCCCACTTCGCTGTATGAAGTTCTCAGTTTCAGATAATTCCAGAAAATCGGGAGTTCCACAAAATCGTGAACCAAAGCACTTAAACCGAGTGAAAAATATCCGTAATTATCCGGCGTGCCGCGTGTATCAGCAAATTGCTTAAACGCTCTGTACCAGTCGTGTCTGTAGCTTCCTTCCAGAAATAGAAAATCCTGATAACTCAATTGTCCGGTAAAAAAAGCGCCTTCGTCCCAGTTAATCGATTTTCCATAGCCTCGCCCTCCGGTTATTCCGGCTCGCGGATCAAATATATTCACCGCAGTCGGGATAATTCTTCTGAGCGGATCTTCAATTGTAGCTTTATCTACCAAAAAGGATTGCGTAGAACTGGAAATATGATGTGCCGTATAACCTGCTGTAGCAGAAAGGTTTAAATCGCTAAATTTCCGATTGTAATTCAGCATCCAGTCCAGGTAAAATTCCTTTGCAAAAAAGCTATTTTCTCTGTATTCTCCGTAATCAAGCATCAAAGACGGAAACTGCGTAGTAGCCGAGATTTCAGTTTTAGAAAGATCGCGCGAACGGTCTATTCCGAGGCGTGCCTGAGCACCCAAACCCTCCATTATCTCCAAATTTGCCGAGATATAACCGTAAATTCTGTCCAGATTTTCTACCCGATTGACCTTGTTCAGCAGCCAATACGGATTGTTCTGATCGGCAGACGTGTAAATCCAGTTTTGTTTTGGGCCCTTCAATTCTGCATAACCATTTGCCCAAACATACCTTTTGTCAGAAAGCTGATAATATTGATATTTATTGGACATCCACACGCCGTCGTCAATTTTATAATTGTTTCGATAATAATTCATATCGATGTTTCGTGGCGATGTATATAAATTATACAGCGGATTGAGCGATGCACCCCCACCCGGACGATTATTTGTTTTTTGATTTACGTAATTTATGGACGCATCAATTTTCAGTCGGTCATCAAAAAGATCGAAATTATTTCTGAAAACCACCGTGTTCCGACTGTATTTATTATTATCCAGCATGCCATTGGCATTTGATTTACCGTAGGAAAAATAAGATTGAATATTGTCGTTTCCGCCGCTGATGGCAATTGAATTATTGAAGGTAGTTCCGGTTTTGAAAAAATCAGAAATGTAATTTTGTGGTTTGTTGGTCAGATGCTTTACGGCCAGTTCTTCGTTAGTCATATCAGCGATTCGCTTTCCCCAACTTTCTCCTGAAACATTTCCCGTAAGCGTGTTTACTTCAGCACCATACACATTTTGTAATTGTGGTAAAAGCAGCGGATTTTCAAAAACGACATTAGAACTCACATCCACTTTGAAAGTTCCGCCTTCTCCTTTTTTGGTAGAAATCATCAGTACGCCGTTGGATGCGGCACTTCCGTAAAGCGCTGCTGCATTGGCGCCTTTCAGCACATTAATCGATGCAATATTATCGGGATTTATGACAGATAATGCGTCCGCTCCTTGCGTAGAAAAGCTATAACCCATCGCTTGTCCGTTGTCGGCACCTTGGTTTCCTTTCACCGTATTACTGATTGGAATTCCATCCACAACTACCAGCGGAGCATTATTTCCAAGTACGGATTTGTTTCCTCTAAGCAGAATTCGGGAAGCGCCACCGGCTCCGCCTACGCTTGGTGTGATGCTCAGCCCGGCCACTTTTCCCTGCAGTGAATTGATGAAATTTGCATCTTGTACTCGCAGCAATTCCTCGTTTCCCAATTTCTGAGAAGCGTAAGTAAGCGATTTTGCATTTCGCTCAATTCCCATCGCCGTGATTACCACTTCGTCCAACTGACGATTGTCTTCTATCATGGTGATGGTCACGTTTGCTCGACCGTTCAGATGCACGGTTTGCGGTTTCATCCCGATGTACGAAACATCCAAAATCGCATTCGGATTTACATTGGACATTTCAAAATCGCCGTGAATATTACTCACAGCTCTGATACCTGCATCGCGTACAGAAATGGCAACCCCGATCAGAGTCTCGCCATCAATATCTTTTATAGTTCCTGAAATTCTTCTTCCTATAATGTTGGAAGGCGCAGTAGATGGATTTTCCTGCCGAGGGGATATTTTTTGTTTGGCTGTGAGGACAATGGTTTTTCCTTGGATGGAATAAGCCAAATCTGTATCTTTTAGAAGTTGATTAAGCGCATTTTCTACACTAACGTTGCTAAGATTCAGCGACACTCTTTTTCGTAAATCATTTAATCCTTCGTTGTAGAAAAATGAATGTTCCGTTTGGCGGTCAATTTTTTTCAATACGCTGCGCAAAGTCTCATTCTCTGCTTTAATCGTAATCTGAGCCTGCACGCTGATGGATAAAAACCACATCGACGTGAGCAAAATTACAATGAGCAGAAATCTGCTTGAGCTTAAACTACCTATTTTTGATAGTGCGTATTTCATGTTAGAATTTAAGGGCTACGAAATCAACAATTGTTGGTTTATTTGCTTTGTTGAAAAAGCTTGTTTTCGGCAGGCACTTCGTAAAGCACCACAACCGAATCTTTGTGTTCAAATCTGATTGGTGATGTAAGAGATAAAATCCTTAGCACCGATGGTAAACTATTGTTATTAATTTGACCAGTAAACCGCTGTTTCTTGATCGCTTCTGTCGCAAATTGAATTTCTACATTGTAAAACCTGGAAAAAACCGCGACTACTTCTTCCAGCGTTGCATTATCAAAACTCAGTTTATCGTTCATCCAACCGATTGAATTTTCCGCTTCGGTAAGTTTGAATTTGTTAAATGAGTTATTTTTTACGTTAAATTCGAGTTTTTCATTGGGTTGCATGGAAACAGTTTCTTTTCCTTTACTTACATTCACTTTTCCTTCCAAAAGTGTAGTTGAAATCTGATTTTCACCCGGATAGGCTTTTACATTAAAAGCAGTTCCAACAGCTACAACTTCCACATTTCCGGCTTTTACTACAAATGCTCGTTTTTTATCTTTAGCAACATCAAAATATGCTTCTCCAGTAAGTTCAATTTGTCTATCTGACTTATTGAATGCGGTGCTGTATTTTATCGTTGATTCTGAATTTAGTATTACGTGCGTGCCATCGGGTAAGGTTACACTGGCTTTCTGACCACGCAGTGCACCTACTTCCGCAAACTGCATTTCTGCCGATTGTCTATTTGACAAAACTGAAATCAATCCAACTACCGTGAGCGCTATCACAGCTATTGCCGCAACATTTCGCAGCCATTTTGGTAAAGAAAATTGTACTTTTTCCTGCTTATTTATTTCGTTTTGAATTTTCTCAAAAATTCGTGCTTTTGTTTTTTCATCAATTTCATCCGATGTCTTTTGCATCTGGTTTTCAAGCCATTTTTTTAGTTCTTCGTTGCTCGAAATCCATTCATTCAACTCCGCGATTTCATCCTCTGTAGCTGTTTTGGAAAGATACCTATTAAATATGTCAACAATTTTTTCGTTCATTCTACTCTGCATTTATAATAAATACAATCTATTCTTCCCAAATCCCCCACTCTATTGATCAAAAAACTACAAATAAACCGAGCTCATTTGAAGCTCAAAAAAACAAATCAAAAACGAAAAAAAGTCCAACGAATATACAATATAAATTCTTTATTTTTTGCAAAAGCCGTTTGTTTTTAATATTTCTTAGATTTCATGGCAAATTCAGAAATAAAAAAAAAGAGTTGATCACTCAACTCTTTTTCTACTCAAAACTCAATCACATAAAATTCATAATCTACAAAAGGTTCAGGTTTAGAGTTTAACTTAAAATTTATCATGAAAAAAAACTTAAAACTCGGAAGTAAATTATCACAAAACTTCCTCATCTACTAAATATACAAGCCAGAAAAAAATTCCCCCCATTGGTATGAAAGTTTTTTTAAAAAAATTTGGAATATCTGCATATAAATGGATTTGATTAAATTCTATCACGGTTAAAAAAACAAAAAAACTCCTTTTAGATTTCTCTAAAAGGAGCTTTTGTGCGGCTGAAGGGACTCGAACCCCCACGCCTCTCGGCACTAGATCCTAAGTCTAGCGCGGCTACCAATTACGCCACAGCCGCAGGTGGTATTTTGATAACGGGTGCAAAGGTAATAATAATTTTGAAACTACAAATCGTTTTGCTGAAAATATTTTATTTTTCTATATCACCCGCAATTTTAACTTATAAAAACTATGAACCAAACACCTTACCCAATCTTCGCCAAATCATACGGCGTTTCCTGATACACAAAGTAATTCAACCAATTGGTAAATAGCAGATTAGCATGACTTCGCCAGCGAACAATTGGCTCGTTTTTCGGATCATTATCGCGATAATAATTTTCAGGCATACGAATGTGAAGGCCTTTCTTCACATCTCGTTTATACTCAGTGTCAAGCGTTAAGGGTGAATATTCCGAATGTCCGGTGATAAAGATATCTCTTCCACCACGAGCCATGACCATATAAACTCCCGATTCGGGCGATTCGGAAAGCAAAGTCAATTCGGGCACTTTCAGAATATCTTCACGACGAACCTCAGTATGGCGACTATGTGGCACATAAAACACATCGTCAAACCCACGAAAAATCGGATTTAACTTATCAAACACTCGATGCTCATACACTCCAAAAATCTTTTCCGGCAGCGGATATTTTGGTACTCCATAGAAGTGATACAATCCCGCTTGCGCTGCCCAGCAGATGTAAAAAGTAGAAGTTACGTTTTTCTGCGCCCAGTCAAAAATCTTTTGCAATTCCTTCCAATATCGCACCTCCTCAAATGGCAAATGCTCCACCGGCGCTCCCGTTACAATCATTCCATCGTATTTAGATTGACTCACCACGTCAAACGACTTGTAAAACTCCATCAAATGCTCAATCGGCGTATTTTTTGGCGTGTGGGTGCTAAGTTTCAGAAAATCCACCTCCATCTGAAGCGGCGTATTCGACAGCAAGCGAATTAAGTCCGTTTCTGTGGTAATTTTTAGCGGCATCAAGTTCACTATCAGCAATTTTAACGGACGGATTTCCTGACTTTCAGCACGCTCCGAATCCATTATAAAAATATTTTCGTTGCGAAGCGCTTCTACAGCCGGCAGATTGATAGGAATATTTAAAGGCATGATTATTTATAGTTTAGTCACGATAAACGAAGTTATCTGAGATAAAAAGTTTAGAACAAATTTTCTTATTTAATTATAAAAATTCCACGATAAGCCAACCTTAAACATCGGTTTATTGATAGGATAAAGCGGCATATTAAAACCCCAGTCTTTTAAGAAAAAGCGTCCCAAATTATTATATTCAAAGAAAAAACGTGCTTTTTTCAAGTGAAAATTCGCATAAGCGTTAATCACCGGATAATTCCCGATTTCGATTTCTTTCTGATTGTAAAACTGCGCAATTGCGGGCATGTAAGACGGCGCAAAATACTTGGTATGATAGCGCACGTTCACGCCAATCTGCGGATATAAATCCACAAACCATTTATCATAATAGTATAGATTGTGAAACAAAGTCAAAGTTGGCAGCGGCAGTACATCTTGATTGGAACTGACCTGATACACTGCATTATTCTCAAGATAGAAAACGCCTAATCTCACATCTTGCTTCAAATCCACCGAAAGCACCTGCACGTTTCCGGCATGCTGCACCGGAAGTCCTTTTTCATTAAAATAAATATAACTAGTCAGATTTTCCACTGCTGCGTGCAGTTTTGTTTTTCGCTTGGGAAGCTCAAACACACCGCCGAGATGCGTTTTGTACATTTTGCTAAAATTATTTTCCCATCGGAAATGCGTGGAATAGTAATTTTGAAGGAAAAATGAAGGTTGTTCGTTTCGCACAAAGGCATTGGCAGTCAGCGAAATAATTTCTTTTCCGATTTTGAAATTTCCCGACGCCTTTCCTTCCAGTCTAAATTCACCTAACTTATAGCCAATCAGATAAATATCGCCCAAAAAAGTATATCGAAAATTCTGACCTTGCGTTTTGGAAAGCATTCCGCCAATGCGGGTGTTTGACTTCATAGCGTGCTGCACGAGCGTGTCCGGCATATAAGCAAACTGCTGGATTTCATTTTCCACATATCCGGTCAAACCAAATTTCAGCCATTTGTTAAATTCTTCCGCCAAATTAATTGACACCAAATTCGTTAAAGTCCTTACCGCTGCCGTATCATTTGCAAAAGTTTTTAGCGAATCGTAGGTGTTTTCATAAAAACCACGTACCAAGTTTGGCTCATAATAACGTTTTTTCATCTCTTCGTACTTGATAGAATGCCCAAATCGCGTAACCGGCACAAACTCAAAACGAACGGAATCTTCATCTACTTTTACCTCCCGATTTATTCCGATGGCGTAACTGTGATTGTAAAAAAACGTATTTTTCCGAAAAACAGAATATCCGTGCATATTGACCGGCATATCTTTGGTTTGTACATCAATATTGGGATTGTCCAGCATTTCCAAAGTACTCAAACCGCCATTTTCGTGGTTCATGTGATTATTCAAAGCCGCCAAAGCATAAGCGGAATAATGTTTCCCGCTATATCGTCCGAATAAACTTCCCGAAAAACGTTGTGCAGCCTGTTTGTCAAATTGACCTACAGAATACAGATAATCCAGCTTTGTCCCAAAATTCATTTTCTTGGATGGGCTGGCTGTAAAAAGAAATTTCACCTGCTCCTCTTTTCTGCCCACAGGACCGCCTGTGAGGTATGTCAAATTGGTAAACGGAAACGAAGCATCGTAAAATGTTGCCGCCGGCACATCCATTAAGTAAGGTTTATAAGCATCTTCGAACATAAAATCGGTTCCTTGCGGACGTTTCATATAAATTTTGGACTGGATGGGCGAACCGTAATTTCCGCTGTACGAGTTAGCAATGCTTAGTTTTTCTACAATATTATTGTCGTGAAAATTGATGTGTGCCGTATCTACCGGAATAGTGTCTGCTGTGGCCAACTGCTCATCGATATGCCAGGCTCGGACAAATCGTTTTTTCGGCTGAGTTTGAGCAGCCAAAGCAAACACGCTTATGATGACGATGAATGTTAAAAAAAATCTTTTCATTCAAACTGAATTTGTTGCATAAATAATTCGCAAAGATACAAAATGAGATTGGAAATAGTATTTTTTGGGTTTGAAAGTTTGGATGTTTGACAAATTTTAAGTTTCACTTTCAGTTTTCACGTTTCAGGTTACAAGTTTCAGGTTTCAAGTTCCAACCTGCAACTTCCATCTTCGTGCTTCGTTCTTCCAACTTTTTCAAAAATTCTTCTATCGACTTCTTGCTCAATCAAATAAAAAACAGTATCTTTGCACCCACTTTATTAAAAACATTTTTATAACTAATTAAAAAGGTAAAAAACAGTATGTTAAATCATTACGAAGCCGTTTTCATTTTAACTCCCGTTTTGTCTGATGCTCAGATGAAGGAAGCGGTAGATAAGTTCAAAGCTGTCATCACCGACAACGAAGGAACTATCACAAATGAAGAAAACTGGGGAATGCGCAAGCTGGCTTACCCTATTCAGAAAAAATCGACAGGTTTTTACACCCTGTTGCAGTTTGATGCAGATCCAACAGTGATCGCTACGCTGGAAACTCAATTCCGTCGCGACGAACGTGTACTACGTTTCCTCTCTTTCCGTTTGGACAAATATGCTTATGAGTATGCAGAACGCAGAAAAAACAACAAATCACAGCCAAAAGCTGAAACTGAGGTAAAAGCAGAAGAAGTTAAAGAAGAAACCAAAGAAGTAAAGGAGGACTAAAAAATGGCACACGGAGAAATTAGATATTTAACTCCACCGACAGTGGATGTAAAAAAGAAAAAATATTGTCGTTTCAAAAAAAGCGGTATCAAATACATCGATTATAAAGATGCCGATTTCTTGAAAAAATTCTTGAACGAGCAAGGTAAAATTCTTCCTCGTCGTATCACCGGCACTTCGTTGAAATACCAACGCAAAGTTGCTCAGGCAGTTAAAAGAGCTCGCCACCTGGCATTGCTTCCATACGTAACCGATATGATGAAATAATTAGAAAGGAGAAAAAATTATGGAAATTATATTATTAGAAGACGTAATCAATCTAGGTTACAAAGGAGATGTAGTGAATGTGAAAGACGGTTACGGACGTAACTTCTTAATTCCACAAAAGAAAGCTGTTATCGCGAGCGCATCTGCGAAAAAAGTATTGGCTGAAAATTTGAGACAACAAGCTCACAAACTGGAAGCTATCAAAAACAACGCAGTAGAACTTGGTGAAAAAATCACAGCAGTTGGCGCATTGACAATCGGTGCTAAAACCAGCTCAACCGGTAAAATTTTCGGTGCTGTGGGTCCAATCCAAATTGCCGAAGCACTTGAAAAAGCAGGTGTTACTGTTGACAGAAAACTTATTGCTGTAAAATCACAAGTGAAAGAAATTGGTGAATACACAGCATCTGCTAAACTTCACAAAGAAGTAACAGTAGAAATTCCATTTGAAGTGGTATCCGAATAGGATTTCCTTTCAATTCAAAATCCTAAACCGACAGGCTTCGTGAGAAGTGTGTCGGTTTTTTTGTTTTAAAATAATATTTATTCTCAAATTATAATTAGTATCTAACCCCTCCGCTCGTTCCTCGCTTCCCGAAAGTTTTCGGGACAGGCAGTCCCCATTACAAAAGGGGACATTAATGCACCGCAGACACCAATCTTCCCTTATGATTAGGGAAGTCCCGGAAGGGGGAAGGGTTAGAATTATTCATTAATTTAAATTCGTACACTCATCTCACTGAAACATTTCCGTAACCCGATTGAGCCACATTCTTAACTTTTACGAAACTTTTAGGTAATACGGATTGACGTCCTTTGCAAAAAATTTATGAAGCAAAGATGAGAAAAGTATTTTTGACGTTTTTATGTGTTATTTTGGGATTTCAGGTAAGTGCAACAAGCATTGAAGGAATAATTACGGATAATGAAACCGGCGAGCTTCTGGTTGGAGCCAGCATTTTTCTGAAAGACAATATCAAGTACAGCACCAGCAGCGGCTTGGATGGAAGTTATTCGCTTCGCAATTTGCCAACCGGATCGCATACCATCGTTTACCGGCTGATTAGCTACGAAACCATTGAACAAACCATCCAAATTTCCGATAATTCCAATCAAAAAATAAACATAAGTCTCACACCGCAAGGGCTGGAACTCACCTCCGTTGTAGTTACCGCTACGTCCAACAACACCGATTATGGTGCCCGCAAACTCGAAAAACTTTCTCCCAATATATTAAATGTAGTGAGTTCCAATTTCATTGAAAATTCGCCGGACATTACTGTTGCAAACGTGTTACAGCGAATTTCTGGTGTAACATTGGAGCGAAACAGCTCGGGCGAAGGACAATACGCAGTGCTTCGCGGAATGGACAAACGCTACAATATTTCGTTGGTAAATGGAGTGAAAATTGCCAGTCCAGATAACAAACAACGCTACATTCCACTTGACATTTTCCCAAGCGAATTGCTAGACAGACTGATTGTAAGTAAAACCCGAACTGCCGATGTAGAAGGCGATGCAACAGGTGGTGCCATCAATATGGACATGAAAGATGCACCACGTCAGTTTACGCTGAATGTGAACGGCTCGCTGGGTTATAACGCGATGTTTTTTGAGCGTGATTTTCTTTCTTTTGACCAGAAAAAACTGGTTCCGGTAGCACCTTATGAACAATTTGGCAACGAATACAGAGCTACGATTGAGGATTTGGGAAAAACGGTTTCGCCCATTTTCTCCAAAAAACCGCTTCCAAACGGCATTTTTGGAATTACGCTGGGAAATAGTTTTCTGAATAATCGGCTGGGCGTAATCCTTGCCGGAAACTACCAAAACCACAACAAAGGCACCAACACAACGCTTTTCGACACGAGCATGTCGCAAACAGACGTAAGCAAAGCGGTGCGAATAACAGATATGAACGAGCGTACTTATTCTGAAAATAAGACCAGAACGGGCGTTCACGCCAAAATTGATTACAAATTCAATAACAACCATAAATTTGAATTTTACAACGCTTATATTTTCAACAAATCACTGCAAGTGCGTGAAAGTAACTCGATTAACTACCGACTACACTACAATCCCGAGCAAGGAAATTACGACTACTCTTTCCAAACCCACATGCGGATGATTAAGCAGAATATTTATTCTTCCACGCTTCTTGGTCATCATGCGTTGACGCCGAAACTTTCGCTGAATTGGGCAGGAATTTTCTCTCACGCCAAGAACGACCGCCCCGACCAAACTTACATCAATCTTGACCAATTAGTAACTAATAATCAAGGAATTATATTTGTTGACGCGGATGGTTCGCCACGACGCTGGGAGCATAATACCGACCGCGATTTGTCAGGTTTGGCTAATTTGACCTATCTGATTGAAAGCGATTTTGGGAAATTAACTTTGCAGGGCGGTGGTTTGTATCGCGACAAAAAACGAGATAATTTCTACGTCAGCTACACCATTCGTCCGCTGAATGGACGCCAGAATATGGGCGAAGATTTCAATACAATTGATGAAATCCAGTGGGTGCTTTCTAATCCGCAAGGTAGCGTGGGACCACTTAACTATAAAGCTTCCGAGAAAATCGGTGCCGGATATGTGCAGGCAAAATGGGAGAAAAACAACTGGGGAGCCATTGCCGGACTGCGTGCGGAGCATACCAATCAGGGTTATTTTATGTATTTCCCGAATGCGGAAGACGATCCGGAAGGAAAACAAATTTACCTGGATTTATTGCCAAACGTGAACCTTAAATATGCTTACAACAGCAAAGGAAATATTCGTGCAAGCTACTATCGCTCGATAAATCGTCCCGGATTTTTTGAAATTGTGCCTTATCAAATGAAATACGAAGATTACGACGAGTACGGAAATCCCGATTTGAAGCGTGCCGTAATCGACAATGCAGACGTTCGTTGGGAGTTTTTCCCCAATCCAACCGAGCAAATTATGGTAGGCGTATTTTACAAACACATCCAAAATCCAATCGAATACGCCTATCACACCAAAAACTTCCGTCAGTACGGTTACATGCCTGTAAATCTGGGAAATGCAAATAATTTGGGTGGCGAAATTGATGTAATCAAATATTTCCGTGAATTTGGAATAAAAGCCAATTACACCTACACGAATTCGAGTATTATTACGCCAAAAGCATTCTACACCAGAGATGACGCCGGAAGCATTATTCGGGCGTATGAAGACCAAAAAAGACCGCTTGTAGGTCAGGCAGAGCACGTTGCCAACTTGGCATTATTGTACAAAAGCGTTGATAAAGGTTTTGATGCTCAGGTGGCAATGACTTACACAGGCGATAAAATCGTGATTGCATCGCACTATCTGAACTCGGATTATTGGCAAAAAGGAGGTTTTTATCTGGATGCATCAGCCGAGAAAAAATTCAAAAACGGGTTTTCTGTATATGCAAAAGCCAATAATCTGCTGAATACACCGAACATTGAATTTATCAAAACACATAATCCAAGCAACAATAATTACCCGCTTCAAACCGCCGACGGAAACACCATAATCCGCAAGGAATATTACAAACCAAGCTTCCTGATTGGCGTGAGATACAAAATGTAAAATTAAATTTTGAAAATAATAATTTAAAAAACAACAGAAAATGAGAACTTTAACAAAAATGATGGTTGTTGCAATCATCGCAATCGCAACAGTTTTTACTGCTTGTGAAAAAACCGACGAACCAAAACAAGGAAAAGAATATCCGGTAGGTTCTATCGTGTGGCCAAAAGATACCGTTGTAATTTTGAAAGACCACTACATTGTACCGAAAGGAAAATCGCTTTACATTGAAGAAGGCGTGCAAATCATTGCATCTGACACACTTATCAAACCGGAATTTATCGTTTTAGGAAATCTGTACGCGTACGGAACGGCAGAAAAACCAATTCGTTTTACCGTTGAAGAAAAATACCGCAACGAAGCCGACCGTTTCAAAAGATACTGGGGCGGAATTATCGCCGGATACGACAGCAAGGAGATTTTGCTGGACAACGTAATCGTTGAATACGGCGGTGCGCAAACTACCGAGCAATCGAAATCGTTCCAATATCAGCTTTTCAAAACTGAAACCGGAGAAGGCGTTCCTGCATTCCATTTCTGCAATACAGAAGGCTCTTTTGTGGTACAAAATTCCACTTTCCGCAACAATGCCGAAGACCATATTTACATCACAGGCGGAAAATCTATCGTTCAAAACAACCGTTTTATCGTGAATGGTTTTGACGGTGGTGAAGCGATCAATTACAAATCAGGATGTACTGTTGATATTGCTTACAACCTAATCTACGACGCGAATACAAACGCTTTCAAAATGTCAAACAGTGGCGCTTTGACACCGCAACTTCATGCTGTAATTTACAACAATACGGTGGTAAATACCGGTTGGAGACGCCCGAAAATCAAAGGTGGATCTACTTGGTTGGAGACCGCTGCGTTCGTTGAGTTTTATAATAATTTGACTTTTGACAGCCGTCACGCTGTTAAACAAGACATTGAAGAGCCGGAAGACAGCCGTTCGGTAATCACGCCAAATTATTTCTTCGCTTCCACTCAAAAAGGCATCGACGGAATGCTTCCTGACGCTACAAAAGGTCAATTGAGAGGTGCAAAAGATATTTTCAGTGCTACTCCGGGCGATAAAAATCCAAACTTTACGAACTTTACTATCCAAAATAATGTAAACGTTCTTGCGGGAGTTGAAAAAAGTGCTGACATACCACAAACTTTCAGCAACAGCTGGGATTTCTCACTTAAATCCGGCTCCCAAGCTACCACAGGCGGTGTGACAAATTTCTCGCGTAACTTCGGTAGCAACGGCATTACAGTAGATGGAAAAACCTACACATCAAAAGCACCCGCAAGTTATTTCGGAGCGTATGCTCAAAAATAATTTTGTAAAATAGCATAAAAAAATCACTGTGCTGAACATTTTCAGCATAGTGATTGTAAATTTAAAATTTCAATTTATAAAAATGAGAAAAAACATATTTCTACCAATACTTTTTCTGTTTATTTCAATTTCCATTTCTGCACAGGTCAGACAATTGACTGAAAAAGAATTGGAAGGCGTCAACATCATCATTGCCAACGACTTGGGCAGAAACGGCTACTACGAACAAAAACCAATTGCCGAACATATGGGTGAATGGGCTGAAAAAGCAGACGTTGAATTTGTGGCCGCTATTGGCGACGTTCACCATTTCAACGGCGTTGTGAGTACGCAGGATCCGCTTTGGATGACGAATTACGAACTGATTTACCCGCATCCGGAATTGATGATTGACTGGTTCCCTACGCTTGGAAATCACGAATATCGGGGAAATACGCAGGCGGTTTTGGATTATAAAAACGTGAGCCGCCGCTGGGTAATGCCGGACAGATACTACACGCTGACGCAAAAAGCTGATGACGGAAGCACCATCCGCTACGTTTTTGTGGATACTACGCCCCTGATTGACAAGTACAGAGACGACAGCGAAGGCTATCCTGATGCAGTAAAACAAGATATCAACAAGCAATTGGCTTTTGTGGACAGCGTTTTGACTGTTTCCAAAGAAACCTGGACGGTGGTACTCGGGCACCACCCGATTTACTCGGAAACACCGAAAAATATTTCAGAAAGAATGGATTTGCAGAATAGACTGGATCCGATTTTGAGAAAGCACAAAGTTGATTTTTACGTCAACGGTCATATCCACAATTTCCAGCACATCAAAACCAAACAATCACCAATCCACTATTTTACGAATAGTTCAGCATCGCTTTCACGGAAAGTAAAGGACACCGAAGGCACGCAATTCAAAAGCGACAAAGCCGGGTTTTCTATCCTTTCTGCCAATAAATCTCGCCTGGCAATCTATTTTATGGATGGAAACGGAGAATGTATTTATGGATTTGAGAAGAAAAAGTAGGTAGCTAGAAGCATGAAGATTGAAGATACAAAAAATGCGGTTTTTCAACCGCATTTTTTGTTTGTGGATAAGCAATATTTGTTACTTATAATATAATCTTTTTAATTATTTTGTAATTATGTTACTTATAATATAATCTTTTTGATTATCTTTGTATCAAAATAGTAATTCAAATATGTTATAAACACAATGAAAACTGCTCAAAATATAATTATCAGGGATGAATACATTTCCAAAATTAGGCCGTTTATTGATAAAGCCATTATTAAAGTTCTGACCGGACAACGGCGTGTTGGGAAAAGTTATTTATTGCTACAACTTATTCAAGAAATACAAAAAAATAATGAAAACGCGAATATAATTTATATCAATTGCGAGGATTTTAATTTTGATTTTCTAAAAACAGCCAAAGATTTAAATGAATATATTTTGTCGAAAAGCAAATCTGATGCTAAAAACTACATATTTATTGATGAGATACAGGAAATTACTGAATTTGAAAAAGCCATTCGTTCGTTAGTATTAGATCAAAATAACGACATCTATATAACAGGAAGCAACGCTAACTTACTTTCAAGTGAACTTGCCACTTTGTTGAGCGGTAGATTTATAGAATTTCGGGTGTTTGGTCTGTCTTATCTTGAATTTTTGAGATTTCATAAACTCGAAAGTAGTTTTGAAAATTACAAACTCTTTTCAAAATACGGTGGATTGCCCTATTTAATCAATCTTTCTTTGACTGACGAAATAGCATTTGAATACCTTAAAAGCATTTATTCCACAATTATTTTCAGAGATGTGGTAAGCCAATATAATTTACGGGACAGCAATTTTTTAGAAAATCTAACCCGGTTTCTCGCTGACAATATTGGCAGTCTTTTTTCAGCACAAAGTATCAGCAAATACCTGAAATCACAACAGTCAACTGTTTCCGTTAAACAAGTTCAAAACTATATTTCACATCTTGAAAGCGCGTTTATCATTTACAGGGCAGAAAGATACGATTTGATTGGAAAGCGAATTTTTGATTTTGGGGAGAAATACTTTTTTGAAGATTTAGGAATAAGAAATATTATCGTTGGTTATAAAATTCAAGACAAAGCAAAAATTCTCGAAAATATTGTTTATAATCATCTGAAATTCAGAGGATATGATGTAACAGTCGGGTCTTACGAAAAAAACGAAATTGATTTTGTTTGTTCCAAAAACAATGAATTGCTTTATGTGCAAGTTGCCCTGGAACTCTCAAACCAAGAAACGATTGATCGGGAGTTTGGAAATTTGTTGTTGATTAATGATAATTATCCCAAAATAGTAGTTACCGAAGAAGATTTCAGAGGAAATACGTATGAGGGAATTGAGCAAGTATATATCTTGGATTTTTTGACAAAATACTAAATCAGAACGGTTTTCGAACCACCAAGTAATCAGATAATTGGAAAAAAATCATCCTTTCTCTTTCAACAATTCTTCCAATCTAATCATCTCATCCCGATACTGTGCGGCTTCGAGGAATTCGAGTTTTTTGGCAGCTTCCTGCATCGATTTTTTGGCTTTCGCGATGGCTTTTTCAAGGGCGGGTTTTGTCATGTACTGCACCACCGGATCAGCTGCAACGGTGAGTTCTTTGGTCGGTTCGATGTAGGCGTTCGGTTCCATTTTGCTCAAAGCGCTCCGCTCGCCTTTCACAATGGCAGTCGGAACAATGCCGTGTTTCTCGTTGTACGCCAGCTGTTTTTCACGACGACGATTGGTTTCATCGATGGTTTTCTGCATGCTTTGCGTGATTTTATCGGCATACATAATCACTTTTCCGTTCAGATTTCGGGCGGCACGTCCGGCGGTCTGCGTCAGCGAACGGTGATTTCGCAGAAAACCTTCCTTATCCGCATCCAAAATTGCCACCAGCGAAACTTCCGGCAAATCCAATCCTTCGCGAAGTAAATTCACACCCACAAGTACGTCGTACACGCCTTTTCTCAAATCTTCCATAATCTGAACACGGTCAAGCGTCGTAACATCCGAGTGAATATAATTGCACCGCACGTTCATTTTCAGCAGATAATCGGTCAGTTCTTCCGCCATCCGCTTCGTCAAAGTAGTAATCAAAACTCGCTCATGCACTTCTGTCCGCTGTGCAATTTCTTCCAGCAAATCGTCAATTTGATTTAAGCTCGGACGCACATCAATCACCGGATCAAGCAGTCCGGTAGGACGAATAACCTGATCCACCACAATGCCTTCCGATTTTTGCAGTTCGTAATCGGCCGGTGTGGCACTTACGTAAATGGTTTGAGGAATAAGCTCTTCAAACTCATCGAATTTCAGCGGGCGATTGTCTCGCGCCGCTTGCAAACGGAAACCGTATTCCACCAAATTGGCTTTTCGAGAAGCATCACCACCAAACATCGCGTGAACTTGCGGCAACGTAACATGACTTTCGTCCACCACAAGCAGAAAATCATCGGGAAAATAATCGAGCAGACAGAACGGTCGGCTTCCCGGCGCACGCCCATCAAAATAACGCGAATAATTTTCAATTCCGGAACAATAACCAAGTTCCTTTATCATCTCTAAATCATACGTAACCCTTTCGTAGAGACGTTTTGCTTCGTAATCTTTTCCAGCCAATTTGAACTCTCCAACCTGCACTGCCAAATCGCTTTCAATCATCTCAATCGCTCTCATAATCCGCGGTTTGGTTGTGACGAAAATGCTTGCCGGATAAATTTTATAGCTATCAAAACTTTCCAACACACGATAATTCGCCGGTTCAATGGTCAATATTTCCTCAATTTCATCGCCCCAAAACACAATTCGCAAAATAAAATCGCTGTAAGCCAGAAAAATATCGACAGTATCGCCTTTCACACGGAAATTTCCCCGATTTAATTCTATTTCATTTCGGGTGTAGAGACTATCCACAAGCGTTCTCAAAAAAGCATTTCGCACCAATTTCTGCCCACGATGCACCATAATGACGTTTTCATTGAAGTCATCGGGATTTCCGATACCGTACAGGCACGAAACCGACGAAACCACCAGCACATCCCGCCTACCAGACAGCAACGACGAGGTAGTGTGCAAGCGTAATTTTTCAATTTCCTGATTGATGGAAAGGTCTTTTTCGATGTAAACATCGGTTACGGGAAGGTAAGCCTCGGGCTGGTAATAATCGTAATACGACACGAAATATTCCACTGCATTGTCGGGAAAAAAGGACTGAAATTCGCTGTAAAGCTGTGCCGCGAGGGTTTTGTTATGGCTGAGAACAAGCGTTGGTTTCTGCACCCGCTCCACCACATTGGCTATGGAAAATGTTTTCCCCGAGCCGGTCACGCCCAGCAAAGTCTGGTACGGCACACCTTGATTGATGCCGTCCACAAGCTGTTTGATGGCTTCCGGCTGGTCACCGGTCGGTTTATATGGGGAAACTATTTTAAAATCCATTTTTAGACAAAAGACTTCTAGATGCAAGACTTAAAGATACAAGATAAAATCCAGAACTTGAAACTTGAAACATGGAATTTGGAACTCAAAACTCCACTTCCTCCCATCCTTTCTCCGTTAATTCCATCGTTTTCTCAAATCCTGCTTTCTTTAATAATGTATAAACCGGATCAAAACCATCCAAAATCTTATCAGGATCGTGGCAATCCGAATTAACCATTACAGGAATATCCAGCTCTTTGATAATCGGGAAAAATTGCACATCCGGATAGGTAATTCCAAGCCCAAGGTACGATTTGGTGTTGATTTCAATCATCATTTCCTGCTCCTTAATCAACTGCAAATAATTCTCCACCAATCGCACATACCAGCTTTCTGTTTTGTCAAATCCTCCGCAATTTATTCCGTTTTGCGAGATTTTATCCAGATGTCCGACAATCTCAAAGCCGCCTTTGCGAACCATATTGGAACTGATTTCAAAAAATCTTTCGGTTGCCAAGCGGATGTCACCTTTGTAAATTTCATTCAGTTTTTTCTGAAAATTGTAGAATTTTCCATCAACCGAGAAAAATCCGCCTTCCGGCAACGGGTCTAAATAATGCACAGAACCAATTTTATACTCGATGTCATCCCAGGAATACAAATTGCTTTTTGCATCAAAAACATTTTCAATAAAATCTACTTCCAATCCTAGAAACAGCTCAATCTTCCCGGCATATTTCTCTTTCAGACGGAAAAATTCATTTTTATAATACGGAAAATCTTCCAAATTCATATTCCACGAAGTGTGAAACGGAAGCGGTGCATGTGCCGAAAAACCGTATTTTTTCACGCCTTTGGCAATGGCAAACTTGACGAAATCCTCCATCGGGGCACGTCCGTCGCAGAAAACACTGTGGCTATGATAATTGGAAAGTTGGATAGTTGTAAAATGTTTAGGTGTTTGAATGTTTGGGTGTTCGGTTGTTAACCGTTTGCTTATTCACTCGAAAGCTCATCAATTTGCTCAGTCGTCATTTCCTTGGGAATAATCAACATCAAAAGCATGTACATAAAAAAGCCCGGGAAAAAGAAGGTCAAAATAGTCAGCAAAACATAAATCAATCGAATATATTTGGCTTCAATTCTGAAATATTCTGCCATAGAACCACAAACTCCGGCAAAAACCGAGTTGTCGGAACGACGAATAATATGCTTTGGATGTTTCATCTTATTTATCTGAGTTTGGCATTATCAGCATCAAAACTAAATAAACAATCAAACCGGGAAAACCGGCTGAAAATAAAGAAATTAACACATAACCGATACGTGTTAATGTTACATCAATTCCAAAATATTCGGCTAATCCACCGCAAACTCCTGCAAACATGCGGTCGGCAGAGCGAGTTAATTTTTTCTTTGTACTCATAGGTTCTCCAAAAAATAATGTATTCACAAAGATAAAACAAATTTGAGAGAGTGCTATTAGATTTTTGAGAATAATTGTTAAGACTGCGACCGAAATTCATAAAAAACTCCGCTAAGCAAAAGCCTAACGGAGTTTTCATTATAATACAAAATTACTAATTATCAGCTTAACTTCGCCAACGCATTTTTAATTCTTGTAAACGCTTCCACCAGCTTTTCATCGGAAGTGGCGTATGACATACGGATGCAGTTTGGCGCGCCGAAATCAGTTCCACCAACGCAAGCTACGTGTGCTTCTGCAAGCAGGAACAACGCCAAATCTTCGGGATTATTGATGGTAGTTCCGTTATAGGATTTTCCGAAATACGAACTGCAATCCGGGAAAACGTAGAATGCACCTTTCGGCTCATTCACCTTTAATCCGGGAATTTCACGAGCCATTTTTACCACCAGATTTTTACGGCGCTCAAATGCAACGCGCATATCTGCAACGCACTGCTGGTCGCCGGTGTAAGCGGCTTCGGCTGCTTTTTGAGCAATGGTAGAAGGATTAGAAGTGTACTGACCTTGAAGCGTGTTGCAAGCATCAGCAATCCATTTTGGTCCGGCAATCCAGCCAAGACGCCATCCGGTCATCGCGTAGCCTTTGGAAACTCCGTTCACAATCACCGTACGGTCGAAAACTTCCGGAAATTCGGCAATGCTCACATGTTTGTCAAGGTAGTTGATGTGCTCGTAAATTTCGTCGGAAAGGATGATGATTTCCGGATATTTTGCCAAAACATCAGCCAAACCTTTCAGTTCTTCACGTGTGTACACACTTCCGGTCGGATTGGACGGCGAGCAAAGCATCAGCACTTTTGTTTTTGGAGTGATGGCTGCTTCCAGTTGCTCGGGCGTGATTTTGAAATCGCTTTCAATATCGGAATAAATAATCACCGGAGTTCCGTCGGCAATTTTTACCATTTCAGGATAGCTCACCCAAAACGGCGCAGGAATAAGTACTTCGTCGCCTTTTCCCACCACAGAAAGCAACACGTTGCAAAGCGATTGTTTTGCACCATTGGAACATACAATCTGAGCCGGCGTGTAGGTCAGTCCGTTTTCATTTTTCAGCTTTTCAACGATGGCTTTTCGCAGTTCGAGGTAACCCACCACCGGCGAATAGAACGAAAAATTATCGTCGATTGCCTTCTTGGCAGCTTCTTTGATATGGTCCGGCGTGTTAAAATCGGGTTCACCCACGCTGAGACTAATTACATCCACTCCCTGAGCTTTCAGCTCGTTGCTTTTTTGTGCCATTGCAAATGTGGCAGAAGGCGATAGCGACGCCAATCGTTCGGATACTCCAAGCATAATGATTTTTTATTTTCAGTTTTTTGTTTTGTCAAAAATTTTCCGCAAAATTAAACATAATTATCCAAATATCATCTTTTTTCAATCAAAAAACCACTTATTTTTCGAAAATAAGCAGTTTTCTGTCAAATTCGATATTTCTCAAAAGCTTTCTGTTTTGTAATTGAGAAATTGAACTGAAAAGCAATCTATTTCACCACAATTGTAGTCTCGTCAAACAATGGTTTTTCCTGACCAATCTGAACAAAAATAGCTCTATTTGGATTGCTTTGATGAATTTCAAAATAACGTGTACCGCTGTTTCCGCCACCAAATCCGGCACAAGTCGAAAGCACAGGCTCATCTTTGCTCTGTTTTTCGTATTCTTCCAGGGCTTTTCCGGTTGGCATTAAAACATATCGAGTAACTCCTTCGCGGTTCGACGGCACTTCGCTGAAAGCACATGCAGCACTTTCATCCCACGCTTCGTAGCCTTTGAGAAACTCAAATACGTCTTCTATTTTTTGGTTTTTAAGTTCAAATATCTGAATGGCATCTTCAATGGCAACGGGCTTTCCGTTCTCAATTTTCTCGATAAAAGCTCCCGGAAGAGTTTCGCTAATTCCCACTTGCATGCTGTCGCTTCGTTGCGCCCAAAACTCAATTCCCGCACCGGAAACTTTCTCCCAAACAAAGCCCGCGTAAGGTTCTCTCGTTGGTTTTTCGGTCAATTCGGTTTGTTCGTCAGCGTTTTCTTTTTCAGATTTAGCAGAATTTTGACATCCCCACATTACGCTTGTAAACAGCGCAATCAACACAAATACATTCAATAGCTTTTTCATGTGATTGTTTTTTATTTTTAAATTAAAGACACATGGAACACGCCATTTAACATTACTTTATTTTTAAAAGTTCTTTTTACATGGCTGTTTCATTTTTTTGAAATTATAAAAGTTAGTAAAATTTAGTTAGTAGTGCTATTTACGTCAATTAGGGTGCCAATATTGGGTGTTTTCTACTATTTCACACTATATTAACATTGCAATTTCTGTAAGTCATTTCAAATCATCGCAGTACCAACCATTCATTTTTTATGAAAAAACTATTTCTTTGTCAATTTTATCTCGTTTTGCCGCTCTTCAATCATTTTTCGCGCCGTTTCGTAGCCCAATTCAAAAATTTCAAGGCTTTTTTCGGTTTCAAATGTATCGTAATTTCCCATATCAATCGGCTCAATCAAAAAATCACACATCGCTTTATCGGCAATAATATTTGCCTTAAACATAAAGTTGTAAGTGCGCATGGCGATATTGAGAATGGATTTTTTGTACTCACTTACCACGAGCGGACTGGCATTTACTCCGATTACATTTTCACAATCAGCACGAATTACGCTGACCGGAAAATTCATAAAAACTCCGCCGTCCACGTAACTTTCGCCGTCAATTTGTCGCGGAGAAAACAAAATTGGCACGCAAGTCGAAGCCATAATGATAGGCAGTAATTTTCCACTTGAAAAAACTACACTTTGTCCTTTGTCCAAATTTGTTGCAACGATACGCAACGGAATTTTCAGCTCTTCAAAAGTTTTTGCCCGCAATTTGCTTCCAAGGTATTTTTCAAATCGCTCGGTTTTGAAGAAACCGCCATCCGGCACTTGCAGTTTCGTCATTTTCCGAAATTCCACGTGCTCAAAAATCTTGGCAATTTCATCCGGCGAGTAGCCGTCAGCATACAGCGCACCCACAATCGCGCCCGCGCTCACGCCCGAAATGATGTCGGGTTTTATGCCCGTTTCTTCCAAGGCTTTCAGCACTCCGGCGTGGCACATTCCTTTTATTCCACCGCCACTCAGCGCAATGCCGATTTTGTAGGGTTTAGGCGAAAAAATGTCATCTGATTGACTTGTACTGGGTTTTGATTGCTTGCTCATGGTTAATTGCTTGAATAAAATAACTGACAAATTTACGGTTTTTTACGCAAATAAAATAGTTTATTCGTATCTTTGTGTAGTATGATTTTTGATGTAATTATCGGAAATCTTAAAAACAACTTACATTTTTTATTCAATGGAAATATTTTTAATCATTCTGGCTTTTGCATGTATAATTTTGGGAATTTTAGGGTCGGTTTTACCCGTTTTACCAGGCGTTCCATTAAGCTACGTGGGCATATTACTGCTTCATTTTACAGAAAAAGTGCAATTTTCCACTCAATTTCTGATACTTTGGGCGGTACTTGTTATTTTAGTGCAATTGCTGGATTATTACGTCCCGATTTGGGGAACGAAAAAATTTGGCGGTAGCAAACGCGGCGTGTGGGGATGTGCTATCGGAATGGTCGTAGGGATGTTTTTTGGTCCGTGGGGAATAATCTTAGGTCCTTTCGCAGGTGCCATTGTAGGAGAATTGACTGGTGGCAAACAAACCCAAGATGCCATAAAAGCCGGATTTGGCTCGTTTATGGGTTTTCTGTTGGGAATAGTTTCTAAATTAATCGTCGGCGGATTTTTGCTGTATTATGCGATTGTGAATGTGTTTTAGTTATTAAAACTCAATAATCGCACAACATTGAAATAAAAGTCAAAGTTTTGAACTTTGACTTTGTTTTTTAAACACATTTTTTCTGCCCTTTTCATAAAATTATTTCCTATTTTTGTAGGAAGACTTTATGCTTTATTCTTATCAGTAAAAGTCTAATAATCTTGGCTCAACAAATCTAACAATCTAACAATGCTAAACATCTATCGTGCTTCTGCCGGTTCCGGTAAAACTTTTCAACTGACAAAAGAATATATTATTATGCTTTTTGCGGCGATGCTGAAAGAGAATTTCTCACTTCCTCATCGGCGAATTTTGGCAGTAACTTTTACCAATAAAGCTACTGACGAAATGAAATCCAGAATTCTCAAGGAGCTTCATGCCTTGAAAATGAACGATAAATCGCCTTATCGAGCTGATTTAATGAGCAAATTTAAACTTACTGACGTTCAAGTAAACGAAATTGCTGAAAAAATTCTTATCGCCATTTTGCATGATTATTCGTTTTTCTCAATCAGCACAATCGATAAATTTTTCTTACAAATCATCCGCTCATTTGCTCGTGAAATCGGTGTGAACGGAGGCTACAATGTTGAGTTGGATAATAAAATGACTTTGCAGCAAGCCTTGGAAAACATGTATAACAGCTTATCCGTCAAAGAAAATCAAAATCTGCTGCAATGGATGACTGACTTTCTTCAAGAAAAGATTGAAGATGGGAAATCTAGGTTTGTGGATAAATCCATTCTGAAGTTTGGTGAAGAACTTTTCAAAGAAAATTACCAACACAAAGCTAAGGAAATCAAGGAACTGCTAAACAACAAAGAATTTCTGCATAATTATCGAAAGAAACTTAAAGCAATTCGAACAGATTTTGAGGAAAAAGTAAGTGTTGAAGTTGAAAACGCATTAAACACTATCAATAACTATGGACTAACTGGTAAAGATTTTTACGGCAAAAAGTTAGAAAACAATCTAAAAAAGATTGGAATTGATAAGAATTATGATTTATCAAAAAACACGACTATTGAAAAATTCGCAGGAGATGTTGAAACTTGTTGGAGCAATGATACTTCAGAGAAAGTTAAAGACGCAATTCGTAATGCATATAACAATGGTTTAGGTGAAAATCTCAGAAAAATCGTAAAACTAATCACTCAAGAAATTGCACCTTACAATTCAGCGATTATTATCCTGAAAAACATAAATACACTCGGCATTATGGCCGATCTGGCCGACCATATCAGCCAACTTACGAGCGAAAAAAACATTATGCTGCTGGCGAATTCGAATATGCTTTTGAATGACATAATCGGCAATAGCAATACACCGTTTGTGTACGAGCGAACGGGAATAAACATTGATCATTACATGATTGATGAATTTCAAGACACTTCGGCTCTGCAATGGGAAAACTTCAAGCCGCTGATTGAAAATAGTTTATCTACTGAAAAAGCGAATTTACTTGTTGGTGATGTAAAGCAAAGCATATATCGTTGGAGAAATTCTGATTGGAAATTACTTGCATCACAAGCAATGGAAGATTTTAAAAATCTAGGAACGGATCCGAAATCATTGGATACGAATTGGCGAAGCGATAAGAATATCATTTTATTTAACAATAATTTATTCAAATCCGGTGCTGAAAAACTTCAGGAAAAATACAGTTCGGAGATTGAAAACGCCCTTCAAGCAAATCCTGAACTTGAAAAATTGAACAATAAAATTGCGAATGCCTACAGCGATGTTGTGCAAAAAATTTCGGATGATGCGGGCATCGGTCACGTGCGACTGGAATTTGTGGCT